>JBGTDH010000310.1:0-24276 GCA_041748435.1 Pirellulales bacterium | reverse complement strand
AGCGAAACGTAGGCCCCCGGATTGTGGCTGGAGCTCTTGTGATGCACGCCATGAACGAGCGAGTACTTATCGGCGATGCCGGCCAACCGCGGCAGGTGCTCGGTAACGCTGCGCCCGGGAACTTTAGTGTCGATGACCCCGAACTCGCCGCGAATCTCCCGCGGAGCATCCGGCTTGGGATCGAAGGTGTCCAAATGGCTCGGACCGCCGAACTGAAACAGCAAGATGACGCTGCGTGCTGTCGCGCCCCGGGTGCGGCCGCCCTGCTCGGCCCGCAGCAGATCGGCATGCGTGAGGCCCGCCAGGCCCAAAGCTCCGGCCTGGAGCACCGTTCGACGCGATTGCCGAGCCTGTGAGAACCCGGGACAACAGACGGCTGGTTCCGACATCATGGTCCGCTCCTTTATCCCATCAACTAACGGTGATATATTCTGACAAGCTAATCGCCTGGTGTCCATCGAATCGGGACGCAACATGAGCCATTGCAGGGCCGCGTGGAAATACTTGCCATTGTTAACTGTCATGGCTGCATCGATTCCCGATGCAGCTTGTGCCGATCTTCCGCCCAGTCCTTCCGTCAGCTTCCGTCACGAAGTTCTGCCCCTGCTGACCAAGGCCGGCTGCAACTCGGGCACCTGTCATGGCACGCCCAGTGGCAAGAACGGCTTTCGCTTGAGCTTGCGTGGGTACGACGCTGCCGCGGATCTCCAAACCCTCACGCGTGAATCGCAGAGCCGTCGGATCGACCCGCTGGATCCCGACGCCAGCCTGCTGTTGCTGAAGGCGACCAATCGCGTGCCCCACCAAGGGGGTCGGCGGATTGCACCCGACGGCGAGTTCCACCGATTGCTGCGGGATTGGATTGTTCAATCGAGCGAAGGTCCGACGGGCACATCGACTCGCGAAACGGCGCGGTTGATTGGTCTCGAGATTTCGCCGTCGGAGCGCGTGTTAGAGTTGCCGGCCCGTTCGCAGAGCTTGCGAGCAACGGCAACGTTTGACGACGGTTCGCGCTGCGACGTAACGCACCTGGCACGCTTCCAGAGTTGTGACGAGCGCGTGGCGGTCGTGACGCCCGACGGGCTTGTAGAGAAGCGAGGGCGTGGCGAAGTCACCGTTACGGCTGAATACGGCAACCAGTTTGCCGCGGCCCGGCTCGTGTTTCTCGAACCGGCTGCCGATTTCACCTGGTCCCACCCGGAGGAGCACAACGAGATCGACCGGCACGTGTTTGCCAAACTCAAGCTGCTCAGCATCGAGCCGTCCGACCTGTCGAGCGATGCGCAGTTCGTGCGGCGAGTGCACCTCGACCTCATCGGCCGGCTGCCAACTGTCGACGAGGTCCGCTCCTTTCTGGCTGATAGGGGCGTCGACAAACGCCAACGACTGATCGACGCCCTGCTCGAGCGGCCCGAGTTTGCCGATTGGTGGGCCTTGAAGTGGGCCGATCGGTTAGGATGCAACCGGCGATTCGCTGGCAAGCTAGGGGCGCTGAAGTACCAGCTCTGGATTCGCCATGCCATGGCGGTCAATGTGCCGGAGGACCAGTTTGTCCGAGCTATTCTGACAGCGAGCGGGCCAAACTACTCGAATCCCGCGGCCACCTTCTGGCGACGGTTGCGCGTGGGGGCGATTGTCCCCCAGATCGATCCGCAGATGGCGGCCGAAGAGGTTTCGCAACTGTTTCTCGGCGTGAGAATCCAATGTGCCCGCTGCCACAATCATCCGGCCGAGCGTTGGACCCAGGACGATTTCTACGGCCTGGCGGCCTTCTTTACGCGGGTCCGTTTCCAGGATGGGTCGTACGTCAACAACAAGTACGACAAAGAAGAGACCGTGTTCCTGACGCGGGCCGGCGAACTCAAGCATCCGCGAACGGGGGAAATCGTGCTTCCCACGGTACTGGATGGCAAGCCGTTGCTTGCTGACAACGGAGATGATCTGCGGGCGACTTTTGCCGAATGGCTTACTGCGCCGAACAACCGGTTTTTCGCCAGAGCTTCCGTTAATCGACTGTGGTTCCATCTGTTTGGCCGCGGCCTGGTCGAGCCTGTTGACGACTTCCGCAGCTCGAACCCTCCCAGCCATCCGGAGTTGCTCGATTGGCTGGCTGACGATTTTGTGCGCCACGGCTACGATCGCAAACGCACGATCCGGTTGATCGCCAACTCGCGGGTCTATCAGGCCAGCTCGCAAGCGACGGCCAATAACGCCAGCGACGAGAAATACTACTCGCACGCTCCGATTCGCCTGCTCCAATCCGAGCAACTGATGGACGCCATTTGCCAGGCGACCGATGTGCCGGAGCGCTACCCGGATTTTCCACTCGGAACGCCGGCCATTGCCTTGGCCGACGGGGAGTACAAGCATCCCTTCCTGGAGGCCTTTGGCCGTCCCGTGCGGGCCAGTGCCTGCGAATGCGAGCGCGACGCGCAGACGAATCTCTCGCAAGCCCTGCAACTGGTGAGCGGCCCCGTGGTCCAAGGCAAAGTGCATAGCGATGCCGGCCGCGCTGCCCGATTGGCTGCCTCTGCACTCTCGGCAGAGGAGGTGCTCGATGATCTGTTTCTCGTCACGCTCGGCCGCACCGCCCGCGATGAGGAACGACGCATTCTCGGCCAGCGCTTGAGCCAAGCCGGCCCGGCGCGGCGGGCCGGCATCGAAGACGTCCTGTGGCTGCTGCTCAACCATCCCGAGTTTCTCTTTCAGCATTAAGGAGAGTGCAAAACGTGCGATTGGTTATGCTGGCTGTCCTCGTTGCGACGCCATCCTTCCAGGCCGCGCCTGCTGTCAAAAAACAGAACGTGCCAAGGATCCCAAGCAATGTCGCTGGCGTAGCAAGGGTTGATCAAGCCTACGCAAAGAGGTCGGCGATAACTTTGCCATCCGGGACCAGGCGGACGGGACGCCCGGCGCGGGTCACGTACTCCAACTGCGGGTCGATTCCCAGAGCATGGTAGATGGAGGCGGCCAGGTCGTCCGGCTTCAGATGGGTGTCGTCATCCGGAGCGTGCCCCTGGGAATCGGTGCCGCCCAGAAAATGATTGCGTTTTGCGCCGCCGCCGGCCACCAACGTCCACATGGTCCGCGGCCAGTGATCGCGGCCGGCGTTCTTGTTGATCGTTGGCGTGCGGCCAAACTCGCCCGTCGCCACCACCAGCACGCGGTCCAAAAGGCCCTTTGCTTCCAGCGCCTGCACCAACGCGGTGATGCCGGAGTCAAACGGGGGCAGCAACTTGTTCTTCAGCGAAGTGAAGTTATCCAGGTGTGTGTCCCAGCCGTTGTGTGTTACCGTGACGAACCGTACACCATGCTCCACCAGACGGCAGGCCAGCAGCAAGCTTTGGCTGGTTTCATCCTCCTCAAACAACTTTACGATGCCCGGCGACTCGCGACTCACATCGAAGGCCGCGCGGGCGCTCTGGGACAAGATCATGTCTCGCGCCTGTTGGCCAAAGCGGTCCAATCCATCGACCAAGGGGCTGTTTGACTGCAGCCCGCCGAAGGTGCGATTCAGATCATCCAGCAGTTCGTTGCGGGCCAGGATTCTCTCCAGACTCTCGCCGCTCGCCGTCGCCAGGCCGCGCACCTCAAATGGCTTTCCCGGCCGCGGCGCCGCGGTGGTCTTGAAGGCCCCATAGGAGACACCCAGATAGCCGGGACCCATATCGGAGTTGGGGACCGTGACGAAGGGTGGAATGGCCGGCGGCGCCGCGAGCTCCTTGGCCGCGACTGATCCCAGGCAAGGATACACGACCGCCGGCGTCGGCCGATTGCCGGTGAACAGGTACTCATTGGCGAGTGGATGCGCGCCGGCCGCATGACTGATGCCCCGGACGAGCGTGAAGCGATCGATGTATCGGGCCAGCCTCGGCAAGTGCTCGCAAACGTGATAGCCAGGCACGACGGATGGGATGGACTTGAACTCCCCGCGCTCCTCGCGGGGTGCTTCGGGCTTCATGTCCAGCGTGTCCAGGTGCGATGCGCCACCCTTGAGATGCAGGAAGATGCAGGCCTCGGCTTTGGGCCGCTTTTCATTGGCTTGCGCCAGCCGCAGGTAGTCAGCCAGGGAAAGCCCGATGCCCCCCAGGAATCCAACCTGGAGCAGGCGGCGACGCGCAATCGAACAACGATTCATTGGCGGGCCTGCTAGTGATTCGTGATGAACTCGTGCGTGTTCAGAAGGGCCCACACAAGATCGCGCAACTGGCTGAGAGTGTCGTCCGTGCGTGAAAGGTGTTCAACCGATCGAGAGAGTTCCGCAGAGCTGGGAGCACGAGACAGAGTCCGCAAGTAGGCTTCCCGCACCAGCTCCGCGCGGCGCGCCGGTTCGCCGATCGACTTGTCTTTCGTCAGACCAGCCAGCCAACCATCGCGGCGATCGAGCATGGCGAACAGGTCCTGATCGTTCCGCACGAACAGAGCCTGGGCGAGCGAGGGCTCCTGCTCCCGTTCACAATCGCAGTTCACGGTCCGCAGCGGCTTGCCGAACACCGCCAGCGCAAACTCGGTGCGCGAGTGATCGGCCGTGGCTTGCACGCCAATCTTGCGGTCCCTCACTTCCGTCAGGTGCGTCGCTGCTCGCTGCGAGTTGGCTGTGGCCTGCAGCATGGCGTCCACGGCCACTTCCGCCGGAAGGCGACGGATGCGGGCATGGCTGAAGTTCCGCTCATCGTCGCGGTTTGTATCGTTGGTGTGCCAGGACATCTGATACGCGCGGCTCGCGGTGATCTCCCGATGCAGCCACTTCATGTCGTAAGCGTGCTCGACGAACGCCGTAGCCAGATAGTCCAGCAGCTCACGATTGCTGGGGGGATTCGCCAGGTTCAAATCGTCGGCCGGTTCCACGATGCCGCGGCCGAAGTAATGGCTCCAGACGCGGTTAACCCAGGCGGGGGCGAAATACGGGTTGTCTCGCTGCCGCAACCAATCCATCAGCGGACGGCGCGGATCGTCGACCTCGTCCAGATCGATCTCTGCGCCGCCGAGCAACTTGGGCGGCAGGCTCTCTGGCGGCGAATTGTCCTGGCGCTGGGCAGTCCCGATGAACACTTCCGGCCACGGGACGGCCTTTCCTTCGCGAGCCCAGCGCCAGTAAGACTGCCGCCGCTCCGCCGCATCTTTCATGCGTGGCACGCCCAAGGCTTCCCGGAGCTGGTCGTAGTCCGATTTGCACTCCGGCGAAACGCCCCAGCGCACGCGATCGAAGATGGCGGCAAACTGCTTGAAGTCCTGCTGCGACCAGCGATCGAACGGGTGCTTGTGGCACTGGGCACAATCCAATCGCACGCCCATGAAGCTGTAAGCGAAGGCCAGTGCCTTATCGTCGGTGGTGGCCAGGTTGCCGCGGAACCAGAAATGCGGCATCGTCGCGCGGGCCGTGAAGTCTTGCGGATCCTTCGTGAGCGTATAGGCCGTTTGAGCCAATGCGAAGTCTTCGTACTTCTGCCCAGCTGGGCGGCTCACGGCCACGACCATGCCTTCGACGATCTGATCGTAGGGGACATTGTCCCGGAACTTCCGCTCGACCCATGAGCGCCACTGCTCGCCGACGATCGGCCCAAACTCGGTAGTGCCCAAGTAGAGCGGCGCGTTCAGTCCCGTGATGTCGCAGAACTTTGTGGACCACCACAAGCTGTGGGCGGGCGTGGCCAGCAGGTCGTCGATTTTTTTCGCCCGCTTGTTGGGAGACTCATCGGCCGCGAAGGCACGCACTTGCTCGGGCGTGGGGAGCGTGCCAGCGATATCCAGACTCACGCGCCGCAGGAATTCCTCGTCGCTGCACGTAGCGGCGGGGACGATGCCCAGCTTGCGGAGCTTGCCGACGACCAACTCGTCGATCCTTGTGAACGTCGGGACGACCGGATAGGGCTGGCCCGCCTGGCCGCTCACGGGCATAAGCACGGGCGTGGAGGTGACCGCATTATCGTAGGTGGCGATGAGGTGCGTATCGCCGGATCCCTTCGATCGCACAAGACCGCCGGACGTGACTTCTGCCACGGAGTCGTCGTTGCTGCTGAAGCGAGTCAGGCAGGTAACATCTTCGCGCGTTCCGTCCGACCAGACGGCTACAGCCCGCATTTGCGTTTCCTTACCGGCTGTGGAAAACAGCATTTCCGCCGGCGAGACTTCCAGCCGCAGCAGCCGGCCGGCGCGACCGTCCTCGTGCTTGGCGCCGCCGGCAATCCAGGAGCGAAGCACGCGGTGCTCCCAGCCGCCGGAGTTATAACGGCGGCCGCCGCCATGCTCGTCTTCGCTGGTTGGCTTTTTAAGGATCAAGCTGGCGGAGGGATCCTTGAGATCGACGCGGGGTACTTCGCCGCCGGTAATTGCCTCATGATCGGCAGAGAAATCGTAGCCGAACATCGAGAGTCGAAATCCGCCTTGCCCTTGAAACGATCCGTGGCAGCTTCGGCCATTGCATCCTAACCGTCCGAGCAGGGCTACGACGTGGCGCTGAAAGTCCGGCGTTTCCGGATAGGGTCCCTCCGGAGACACATCGGCGAACCGCGTCTCAATTGATGGCAACACTTCGCCAGCTTGCATCAGCGAGGCAAGGCACAACAGCAGGCCGATTCCGCGTGTTCCAGGAGTAGAACGCAGCATCATACTTCGCTGATCACGGAGGTGCTGGCCCCGAAGGAGTCTGTCTCGATTCCCATCTGCCGCAGCATGCGGACGAAGAGATTGGAAAGCAGCGTATTGTTCTTCCGATCGTAGGCCAGATGGCCCTGGTGCTTGAAGCCGCCGCCGGCGAGCAGGATCGGCAGGTTGTTGTTGTCGTGCGACGACGAATTGCCCAGGTTGCTGGCATAGAAGATTGCCGTGCGGTCCAGCAAGGTTTGCTCTCCTTCGCTGCTCTGCTTCATCTTTTCCAGAAACTCGCCGAGCACGCGCACCTCGGCTTCCTCGATCAGCGCCAGTTGCTCCAGTTTCGCGGGTTCCTGGCCGTGGTGTGAGGCGTCATGGTGAGCGAGATTGACGCCCTGGATTTCAGGCCGCTCTTGCGAACCGAGCCACAGCGAAATGACCCGCGTCGAATCGGTTTGCAGCGCCAAATGCACGATATCGTACCACTGCCGGCTGCGCTCCAACAACTGCGGCCCGCCAAAGTCCTTCGCGGGGGGCGCTTCCACCTGCGGCTTGGGCGTGCTGCTCCAGCGCTCGTCTTGTTGCAGCCGTTGCTCGGCTTCGCGGACGGACGACAGGTACAAGTCCAGCCGGCGGCGATCGACTTCGCTAAGCTGTTTATTGATTGTTTTTACCTGCCCGCGGACATCATCCAGAATGCTCTGGCCATCGCGCACGCGCCGTACCTCGCGGGCCACCTCTTCCGGCGTGCCGCGAATGAAGAGCTGCTTGAAGACCTGCGTCGCCCGCGACTCGGCCGGAATGCGGACACCGCGCCGATTCCAGGCCGCGCTGCCGCCGCCGATCACCAGCGAGGCGAAACGCGTCTGGCCCCCGACGTGCGCCGCCGCCTCTTGATCCAGGGAGATGGTGTTGCGAATATCGCTCGGACGGATGTTCTCCGTGCGGGCGCCTGTCATCAGGCCGACCTCGGCAAAGTGTCCCGCAGCGTAGCGGTGGGACATGCCGGAGAAGACCGTGAAGTGGTCGCGATGCCCCTCCAGTATCTTCAGGTAGCGGCTGGGCTGATAAGTGCGGCCGACCTCCTCGGGAAAGAAGTACGGGGCATACATGCCCAACGGCCGGCCGACCAGCAGCATGCGCTTCGGTTGCGCCGCAACCTTCTTGGCTTCCGCGGCACCGGCGGGGATCATCGCATCCAGCATCGGCAGGGCAACCGCAATGCCCGCCGAGCGAAGAAACGTGCGGCGATTCAAGGGTCGAAACGGCATGGTTCTTCCTTCACTGCGGCCAGCGATCTTATCCCAATCCAATCCAATTAGTGTAGTTGTTCGCCGCATTCGTTGCACGGCCCGTGCAACGAAAAACCGCCGATTGCGGTCGCCGCAAGTCACTGTGACACCGTCCTTTGACCCGAGCATCGGACGAACCCATTTCGTTGCATCACCATGCGGAAACGGCATGGCTGACGTCACGCCTCGTGATATGATCCCGATATGTCAACGACTATCGACGCCGATGCTTTCGATCGCGGAACGGATGCCATTCTGCAGTTCTTCACGGCCGATCAGGCGCGGGGCATCGTGCAGTATCGCGGCGACGCCGAATTGAAGGAGCAGATCGAGCAGCTCGCCGCCAAGGCCAACGAAGGCGACCTCACTCCTGAAGAGGAGGCGAAGTACCAAGGGTACGTCCAAGCCAATAAATTCGTGGCCATCCTGCAGGCCAAGGCTCGCAAGCTGCTCGCTATCTCTCCCTCGTGATGGAAGCCGCGACACGAAGATCGGTCTGCAATCGGGCTGGAAACTGCTGTGAGTATTGCGGTTTGCACCAGGACCAGTCGCCTCTTGCCGCGATCCAGATATTCCTGCGCGCTCAGGGTCTCACGGGCAGCAGCCCCGCGAACAGGGCTTCCACGAAGTCGTCGACTTCGAACAGGGCCAGGTCTTCCGCCTTCTCGCCGACGCCGAGGTATTTCACCGGCAGGCCGACTTGCTGACGGATAGGAACGACGACGCCCCCTTTGGCCGTGCCGTCGATCTTCGCCAGCACGATGCCGGTGCAGTTCACCGCTTTGGTGAAGGCCTCTGCCTGCCGGATGCCGCTTTGGCCCGTGGTCGCGTCCAGCACCAGCAGCATCTCGTGCGGAGCATCGGGAATGAGTTTGCCGATCACGCGGTGAATCTTGGTCAGCTCCTGCATCAGGTTGGACTGATTGTGCAGGCGTCCGGCCGTGTCGACGATGCACACATCGGCCTTGGTCTCAATCGCCCTGGCCACCGCGCGATGGGCCACGCTGGCGGGATCGCTCTTGGGAGGTCCGGTCACAATCTCGACGCCCAGCCGCTCGGCCCAGATGGTGAGCTGCTCCACCGCCGCGGCGCGAAACGTGTCTGCGGCGCCCAACACCACGCGCTTTCCCTGACTGCGGAATAAATAAGACAGCTTGGCGATGGAGGTTGTTTTGCCCGCGCCGTTCACGCCGGCAATCATGATGATGGTGGGCCCGCTGGCGGCGAACTTGATCGGCTCTGCCGGCTGGGCCATCAGCTCGCGGAGTTTTTTCTTGACGACGTCGAGCACCTCTTCCATATGCACAATGCGTGCGCGGAACTGCGTGCGGATCTCCTCGACGATGGCGGCCGAGGGCTGCACACCCATGTCGGTCTTAATCAGCACTTCCTGCAAGTCTTCCAGGAAGGCGTCATCGACCAGCCGCCCCTCGCTCTTGAAGAGGTCGCGGATGTCGGTGTTGAGCAGTTGCGTGGTCTTCTTCAGACCCTGCTTGAACTTATCGAGAAAACCCATGGGGGAAACGAAACCTAAGGATGAAGGCGGAAGGATGAAGGATGAACCGGAGAGTTGATTGACTCATCCTTCATCCTTCATCCTTCATCCTTCCTTTCCATCCTTCATCCTTCCTTCGCGTGTCCTTCCAGAAACCGGTCGAGGATGCCGTTGACGAACTGGGCCGATTGCGCGGTGCCGTAGCGTTTTGCCAGCTCCAGGGCTTCGTCGATGGCCACGACGTCCGGCGTGTCGGCATGCAGAATCTCGTAGGCGCCCAGCCGCAGGATGTTGCGATCGGTGGCGGCCATTCGCTCCAGCCGCCAGTTCTCGGCGGTGCGGGCCAGCAGCGCGTCCAGATCTTCGCGATTGTGACGGACACCCGACACCAACGAGCGGGCAAAGGCGATGAGATCTTCCGCCGGGACCCGCGCGCCCACGCTGGCATCGAGCACGTGCAGCCGGCGGACCAGGAACTCATCGGCCACGCGCGGACTGCCGCCCGGGTTGAGGTCGTCTTGAAAGAGGACCTGCAGGGCGACTTCACGTGCTCGGGAACGGCCTGGCATTCAATAATGTCAGTAAGTTAGTGGTCAGTAGTTAGTGGTCAGTGGTCAGTAACTACGAACTACTGACAACGGACTACTGACCCCTTGGCAGCTTTCGCAGCAAGTCAATCATCTCCAACGCCGCCATCGCACACTCGTGTCCTTTATTGCCGGAGTTGCCGCCGGAGCGGTGGATGGCTTGTTCGAGCGTATCGCAGGTGAGCAGACCGAACAAGATCGGAATGCCCGCGTGGACGCTGGACTCGGCCAGTTGCAGGCTCACAGCGCGGTTAATGTGCTGATCGTGCGAGGTCTCACCGCGAATCACGGCCCCCAAGCAAATTACGGCGGCGTAGCCTCCACTGTTCGCCAGGCGATCGGCCACCAGCGGGATTTCCCACGCCCCGGGAACCCACGCCACATCGATGGCGGTCTCGGCCACGCCTGTGCCGGCAAGCGTTGTCAGCGCGCCTTCGAGCAACCGCGAGGTGATCGATTCATTATAGCGCGAAACGACGATCGCCAGTCGGCCGGAGCAAGCGGTTTTGGAGCCTTGATAGGTTGGCATGGCACATTCTCGCTCCGCTAAGCGCGTCGCGGGTAACCGTGGCGCGTCGGAGCTGATTGTTACGATTTCATGCTCATCAGGAATTCGGCGTTGCTCTTGGTCTTCATCAGCCGCGTGACGAGCAACTCCATGGCGTCCGGGGCGCTCATGTCGTTCAGCACGCGGCGGAGAATGCATACGCGGCGATACTCCTCCGGATCCATCAGCATCTCTTCTTTGCGCGTGCCGCTTTTGTTGATGTCGATGGCGGGCCAGATGCGCTTGTCGACCAGCTTGCGGTCCAGCACGATCTCCTGGTTGCCGGTGCCCTTGAACTCCTCGAAGATCACCTCGTCCATCCTGCTGCCGGTTTCGACAAGCGCGGTGGCGATGATCGTCAGCGAGCCCCCTTCTTCCACCTTGCGCGCAGCGCCAAAAAACCGCTTGGGCCGCTGCAGGGCATTGGCATCCACGCCACCGGAGAGAATCTTGCCCGAGTGCGGGCATTCCTGGTTCCAGGCGCGCGCCAAGCGCGTGATGGAGTCCAGGAAGATCACCACGTCACGGCCATACTCGACCATCCGCTTGGCTTTCTCGATCACCATCTCGGACACTTGAATATGCCGGGCGGAAGGCTCATCGAACGTGGAGCTGATGACCTCGCAATTGGCGCCTTTCACTTGCCGCTCCATGTCGGTCACTTCTTCCGGGCGCTCGTCGATCAAAAGCATGATGACGTAGCACTCGGGGTGATTGCGGAGCACGCTCTTGGCCATCTTCTGCAGCAGGATCGTCTTGCCGGCTCGCGGCGGACTGACGATGAGCCCCCGCTGGCCGAAGCCGATCGGCACGATCAAATCGACCACGCGCATGTTCACCTCGTCGGCCTCCGCCTCCAGCATCACCCGCTTCTCGGGGTGCAGCGGCGTAAGATCGTCGAAGAACACCTTGGTGGTCAGGATGTTCGGGTCTTCGTAGTTGATGGCCTCCACGCGCAGCAGCGCGAAGTAGCGCTCGTTCTCCTTGGGTGGGCGAATCTGACCGGAGACCGTGGCCCCGGTCCTCAGCCCAAAGCGGCGGATCTGGCTGGGCGAGACGTAGATATCGTCCGGGCAGGAGAGATAATGGTAATCGGGACTGCGCAGGAAACCGAAGCCGTCCGGCAGCACCTCCAGCGTCCCCTCGCCGAACATCAGGCCGTTGAGTTTGACCCTTTCCTTGAGGATCTTGAAGATCAGATCCTGCTTCTTGATGCCCATGTAATCGGTCAGGTTTTCCTCGCGGGCCTGCTCGATGAGCTGGGGCATGCTCATGCGTTGCAGCTCGGCGATGTGGATATCGCCCTGCTTGATTTGCTCGTAGCGATCGTGGACCAGGTCGCCACGGCCATACTCGGCCTCTTCGGCCAGCTCTTCCGCTAGCGAAAGAGGCTCCTTGTCGAGCTCCTGCTCGAGTTGGCCGACGGCCGATCCGACCGACTCAGCAGTTGCGGGCGCGCGTTCCAATTGATTGCCGGGGTTGGCGTTCTCTTGCAGACCGGCCCCGAAATCGGCATTCGGGCCGTTGCGTTTGCGGGTGGGCTTGCCGCTCCTGGTTTCAGCCATGTAGACACGTGCTCCGAGGATTTGGAGTGCGGCGAGCGCGCGGAAGGCGCCACCGGCGAGGGTGGAAGGGGATATCAACAGCTTATCAGAAAGGACGACAGGAATGCGAGATCGAAGAACTTGCTCGAAGATGAGATCAAACAGGCGGGGCGGCCGATCAGCCAATCAAGGAGTGCCACAGGCGCTGGACTTGCGCCCGGGTAGACTCCGCGGAACCGGAGTTATCAATGATAGCATCGGCGTGTCCCCGTTTCACATCCAAACTTTCTTGCGCAGCCTCCCGAGACGTAAAATCCGCTGCGGTCCAACCTCGAGCCAAGACGCGTGCCAAGCGCGCCTCACGCGGCGCATCGACAAACACAAGGTAGTTGCACAGGGTGTGCCAGCCGGCTTCGAGCATCACGGGAGCATCGAGCACCAGGGCCTTGTGCCGACCGGCGGCCACCAACGCTTGCGCCTCCTGGCTTAGTAGTTGGCCGATTCTGGGGTGGGTTAATTGCTCCAGGTATTCTAACGCCTCGCGGCCGTTTGGGGATGGGTCGAACACAATTTTCGCCAAACCTTTACGATCGACCTCGCCCGTGGCCTCGAACACCCCCTCGCCCCACCGCTCCCGCACCGCCTGGCGCACCTCCTCCATCCGCAGCACCTCGTGCCCCGCGCGATCGCCATCCAACAGGGCCGCCCCCAACTCCTCGAACGCGCGCGCCACCAGACTCTTGCCACTGGCGACACCGCCGAGCAGGCCGATGATGGGGATGCGCCCTCGGCGCGCGTCTATTGCCCCCGCCGCCTGGCTAACCGCAGGTCTCCCCGATCTGCCTTCGGTGTGGCCGGTGTCCAACATGGCGAGGGAGACCCTTCGGTCGAGTGATCAGGAGACCACGCCACAGCGTGCGGCCTCCAATTCCAAACTCAAAACCCCAAATCTCAAACAAATCCAGAAACCGCAAGCACGAACGTTCCAAACGGAGCAACGCCAGCGCTCGTTGGATTATGATGCCGGGATGAGCGACTCTCAGTATCGCCCACCGCATCAGGTCGATTCAACCTCAACCCGGTTGCTGGCCCGCGTCGGCCGGCGTTCGCTGAGGGCCACGTCTGGCGGGTTCTCATGTCGACCTGGGCGGCCGGGCGGACGATTCGTTCAGTCCGTTCTGGCGCAGGGCGTCTTGCTTCGGCGGGTCCCACTGGACGTCGCACTTGGGAAACGTCTGTTTCAACTGACGATAGCCCTCGGCACTCACCCTCGTGTCGCTCAGCAACAGGCTCTTCAGAGCCGAGTAAGATTCTTGCAGGTCCGCAGATGTTGTAACCCGCGGTCAGTGATGCGAGTAAGTCCCAGGTCCAGGTACGTAAGACCAGATCGGGGCTTCAAGTTCGCCAAGCCATTGTCAGTGAGACGCGTACGAAACAGTTCAAGCACCCGCAGCTTTGTAAGTCCCTGCAGATGCACCAGCCCCGCATCCGATCTTAGTTTCGCTCAAATTGAGCAGATAAAGTTCGCTAAGTCCACGCAGATGTACATGTACGAGACCAGAATCGGTGATTCGAGTCCCTGTCAGCATCAGCCATTCGAGATCACGAATCTTTGCGACATATATTAGGTCCGCGTCGACTACCGCCGTTACCGACAAATCGATCTTCTTTGTCGCGCCGAAGTCGAGTTCGAATCGAGCACCAATCCGTTTCAGATCGGCAATCGCCTGTTCATCATAGAAACCCATGCCGAATTCCTCGCCGCCGAGGGCGATTTTAATCGACGATAGCACGAGAACGAGGAGCAATGCTTTCGCAACTGGTGGAGTCACGGATACCTCCATGCAAAACAGACTTTTCGGCGGTCAATGGGCATGCAAGGGTCCCGGATCTAATGCGGGCCACTCATCCAGTGGAGGGCCACTACCAGAAGTGAACTAAGGCTGCAACACGTCTCGGAGCCGCTTCGCCGCGAGTCGCGATCGGAGAGGGCGTCACCGACGACTGGCCGCAGGAATGGGACGCTCGAACTAAAACCCAACGGCAAGGCTCGCTCATTCCTCGGGCAATCGCCCATGTTCGACCAGGTAGCGGTAATCTTCCGGGCATACATCCCAGGCGGCTTGGTAGGTCCGCTCCAGCGGCACATGTACGAAGGAATCCGCATCGATCCAAGCCGGCATGTCCGGCATCACGGCGCTGACGCAAAACGGCTCCAAATCAGCCACCGGCGATAGTCCCACGGACAAGTCTCGTACACAGTACGACGCCAGCAGCAACGGCTCGTCGTTGTTCATCTCGAAGGGCACTTCCTCGATCTCGTCCCAGATCAGCTTGTGAAGCGATTGCGGATCGCGCGGACCAATCGGAAATGGATCGATCAAGAGCACATGAACACCAGCCCGCAGATACTCCAGCGTCTTCTCGACGAACCGGCGCACGGCCGATTCGCCGGCCTTGTTTCCCGGCGAGACGATCTCGATGATGCACACGACTTCGCCCAGGCGGTGGCGAATGGCAATGCGGTTTGCCCGTTGCAGCAGAACGTTCTGCGGCTGAGCTTCGACGCGGATCCTCGTACGAGGGATTGTGGCGACCCCGGCCAGACCGCCGGAAGGACGCTTGGTCCGGCGCTCCACGGTGAGGACATCGGGAACCAGGCCGCCCGCATGCTGCTCGATCAGCGCAGAAAACCCAGGCGGCAGGAGGCCGGCATTCAATGCCGTGCTGATCCCCGCAGACCATTGCTGATGAAAATGATGGTAGATCGTCGGTTCGACGCGAGTCCAATCGTGCATCGGCATGGCGGCACCTCCCGGAGGATTATATCACGGTCGATCCGCGCTGCGTGATATTCGAGTCGCGGCTTACGCCCTTGGATTGTCAGATTGTATTCCGGGTGAGTTTCCTTGTTCTTTCGTCATCGAGAAGGCCAGAATGAGGGCGACTTCCCGTGCGAGGTGTTGCGATGAACGAATATCAACCTGCGTGGCGGCGGCCGATCGCCCGAGGGTTCCGACGTACCGCATATTCTCCGGTCCAATGGTGTGTGCAGCAGGGGATCCACGCCAATGTAGTGTCGTATTCTTCGATCGCGGTTTCAATCTTCGCGGCCGGTTGTTTCTGGCAAGCCGGAGTCCGGCCCGGATTATTGCTCGCAGCCGTGGGATTGTGCTATCTCCGGCTGTGGTTGAACATGCTGGACGGAATGGTGGCGCTGGCCTCCAAAACAGCCTGCCGCAGCGGCGAGATCGCCAACGAGCTGCCCGATCGCATCTCCGATGTCGCCATCTTTGTGGGCGTCGCGCACAGCGGCCTGTGTCATCCACTGCTGGGGTACTGGGCCGCGATCCTGGCACTCCTCGTGGCGTATGTGGGCACTCTGGGCCAGGCCGTGGGCGTGCAGCGCGAGTTCAGCGGCTGGATGGCCAAACCGTGGAGAATGGTCGCGCTGCATGTCGGCTCGTGGACCACCCTGGGGCTACTCTGGTGGGCCGACGGTGCGATACGCTATCGTGGCTGGTCCATCCTCGATGCCACATTGCTGGTGATCCTCATCGGCTGCGTCCAAACCGTGTGGGTGCGATTGGCCAGAATTCTTCGTGCTCTGCAGGTGCGGGAACAAGGCCAGAATCGGGTTCAGCAATTGGTAGAGGATTAGCGCATGTCGCCGAGAATGGCGATCGAGAGCCCAGTGTTCTGGTTCTATGTTGCGCTGGCCGGCGGACTGCTGGTCCTGGCGAGCTTGGTGCTGGCCGCATTTCAATTCGGTCTGCGAGAGAATGTCTCCCATGCTTGGCAGGCTTTCCGCGGTTGGCTGGCGATGGCGCCGCTGCTGCTGGTGGTGTATTTCTGGGACGCGAAGCGGCCATCGCGTTCTTGACACTCTTGGCCATCCTTGCTTTCCACGAATTCGCTCGAGCCAGTGGTCTGGGCCAAGATCGAGTGATGGCCGGATGCGTTCACCTGGGAATCTGCGCCGCCGGCTTGGCCTGCTGGACGACCGATCCCGCAGATAACCAGCGAGGATGGTACGGGCTGTTCATGACGCTCCCCGTCTTCGTGATTGCCACGATTCTGGCAATCCCGGTGGTGCGCAATCGTGCCCACGACCAACTGCGTTTGGTTTGTCTGGCCATTTTCGCGTTTGCCTACTTCGGTTGGATGTTCGGCCATCTGGCGTTCCTGGCCAATTCGCCGCACGCCTACAGCTACTTGGGTTATCTGGTGCTGGCGGTGGCATTGAACGATGTGACGGCCTACCTCTGCGGCCGATTGGTCGGCCGGCGCCTGTTGTGCAGCAATGTGAGCCCGAAGAAAACCTGGGCAGGCGCCGTCGGCGCGTTGCTGGTTTCGTGCTGGCTGCCGTGGGCATTGCAGTTCACGTTTCCGCATTTCACGCTCCCGGACCTGCTGGCGTGCGGCCTGATCGTCGGCATGGGTGCGCCGCTCGGAGACCTCGTCGTAAGCGTCATCAAGCGCGACTTGGGAATCAAGGACATGGGATCGGTAATCCCCGGCCACGGGGGTATACTGGACCGCATCGACAGCTTGATCTACGTCGCGCCGCTGTTCTTTTACTACGTCCGGTATCGCTACGACTTTGGCCCCGCGCCGTGATATCGCGTGCGCGGCAGAGCCTTGGATCTTACCCTAGACGTCGGAGGGTCTCATGAACTACAGCGAGCTGATTCAACAGTACTTCGAGCGCTCCGTGGCTCTGCAATGGTTTTGGACGGTTTACGTCCTCGTCATTGGCGGCGTGGTGGGCTTCTCCACCTTCCGACGGCGACCGGAGTTGGTGACCACCATTCTGGTCGCAATCTTGTACGGCTGCTTTGCCTACAAGAACCTGGGCGCCATCGAAGCTACGGCAGCCGAGCGTGAGGCGATCTTATCGGCCATCAAACAACATCCGGAATCCGAATCGGATGCGGCTGCCGTGAAACGAGTTCGCCCCCTGTTGGAGCCGACGATGCCGCCGTATGACATTCCGGCGGCTCGCCAGTTCCATCTCGTGAGCGACATCCTGACAATCGTCTTTATCTCGGCTAAGGAATGGAAACGTAGACGTGAACCCTTGATCGACACCGCACGGAAATAGGACTGCGGATGGCCCACGTTCAAGAAGAATGCGATGCCCCGGCGGTGAGCGACGCGCGTCAGCACACGCTTACGCTGCGGGACGGCACAGAGCTGTTTTACCGAGCCTGGCTGCCCGTCCAGCCTACGACTAAAGCGTTGCTCCTGTTTCACCGGGGGCACGAGCACTCGGGACGCTGGCAGGAGACAGTTTCTGCTTTGAGTCTGCCCGATGTAGCCGTGTTTGCCTGGGATCAGCGCGGGCATGGACGTTCGCCGGGCGAACGCGGCGCGGCGCCAGACTTGGCGACGGTCATTCGCGACGCCGAGGAGTGGGCTCGCCACCTCGTTGCCGCGCACGGCATCGACCTGCAGCACACCGTGGTGATGGCGCATAGCCTGGGCGCTGTGATCGCGACTGCCTGGGTGCATGACTTCGCCCCACGCATTCGCGGACTGATCCTGGCCACGCCCGCCTTCCGCGTGAAGCTGTATGTGCCGTTGGCGGTGCCGCTGTTGCGGTTGCGGCAAGGCGTGCTGGGGCCCGGATACGTTAAGAGCTTTATCCAGGCGAACATGCTCACGCACGATCCCGCGGAGGCCGAGCGTTATGCAGCCGATCCGCTGATTTTCCGGCAGATTGCAATCAACCTGTTGCTGGACCTGCACGACACGTCGACGCGGCTGCTGGACGATGCCGGCGCTCTGCGAGTTCCGCTGTTGGTCATCGCCGCCGGTTCGGATTGGGTCGTGCGCCAATCGGCGCAGCAATCGTTCGTCGATCGAGCCTCGTCGACCATTAAGCGATTTGAAGTCTTGCGCGGATTTGCCCATTCGGTGTTTCACGAACAGAACCGGCAGCGCGTGATTGAGATGGTGCGCGGTTTTGCGGAAGAATGCTTCGCCCAGGCGTCGTCGCCAGGGGCCTGCGACGATGCAGACCGTCGCGGTTACACGCACGAAGAATTCCAGCGCCTGCGCGCGCCGGGAGGCCGTCGCTTTGCCCCCGTTCGCTGGTTGATGAAAGGGCCCGGACGATTGAGCCGCGGCATTCAGCTCGGCGAGAAGTACGGCTACGACTCCGGCATCATGCTCGATTACGTCTATCACAATCGAGCGCAAGGGATCACACCGCTGGGCCGCCTGATCGACCGTGCCTACCTCAATGCTATCGGTTGGCGCGGCATCCGCGTACGGAGAATGTTGTTGCAACAGTCGCTGACCTCGCTGATCGAACAAACGCACGCCGCCGGCCGCGAGGTGCGTCTCTTAGACATCGCCTCCGGTCCGGGGCGCTACGTCCTGGAGACCATGCACGCGCTGCGGCCTATTCCCATCTCGGCGATGTTGCGAGATTACAAGCAAGAGAACTTGGACGCCGCGCGTCGGCTGCAAGAGCAACTCGGGCTGGAGGGCATCACCCTGGTGCAGGGCGATGCTTTCGATGCCGCGGAACTAGCGCGCATCGAGCCCCGTCCCACGATCGCCATTGTGTCCGGTTTGTACGAACTGTTTCCCGACAACGGCCCGTTGCGGCGGTCCCTCGAGGGGCTGGCCAACGCAATCGAGCCCGGCGGCCATCTGATTTATACAAATCAACCGTGGCATCCGCAGGTCGAATTCATTGCCCGCGTGCTGACCAATCGCGAAGGCCAGCCGTGGATCATGCGACGTCGCACGCAAGCGGAAATGGATGATCTGGTGCGTAGCGCGGGTTTTGAAAAGGTTTCCCAGGAGATCGATCCATGCGGGATATTCACGGTCTCGGTGGCCCGCCGCATCGGTCGCTAATCTGGCGGGCAGCGCTGACCTCCCTCTCGCTGTCTCTGCTGTTCGTGATCGTGTACGGCGGCACCAACTGGTTCACCGCGCAGCGTCCCAGTTCCCAGGTGGGCACGTGGTATTTCCCCTGGGAGCTGACCGTCGTGCCTTATGTCCCGCTGCTCATCGTGCCCTACATGTCGATCGACCTGTTCTTCTTTATGGCGGCCTTCCTGTGCCGCGAAAAAGGAGAACTACGCATCTTTGCCCAGCGGATCGTGTTTTCGATACTCCTGGCGGCGAGCATGTTCCTGCTGCTGCCACTGAGGCTGGCTTGGCCCGCACGGCCGCAGGTCGACGGATGGTTCGGAGAGTTTGTCGAGCTGTCCTGCAACGCGCCCTTCCTGATGGAATACCCGCATAATCTGTTTCCCTGTCTGCACGTCGCCCTGTGTCTGATTCTGGCGGACATCTATGGACGATCTACGCGTGGGCTGGTCAAGGCTCTCGCCTTTACCTGGTTCACTCTGATCTGCTTGTCGACGGTGCTCTTGTGGCAGCACCACCTGATCGATGTCGCCGGGGGCTTGGTGCTTGCCGGCTTCGCTTTCTACTTGTTCCGCGAATCTCCGGGCCGTCTGCCCGTTGTGGCCAATCGCCGCGTGGGATGCTATTACGCGGCTGGCGCGGTAGCGGTTGTGACGCTAGCGCCGGCGACCTGGCCGTGGGGCGTATTCTTGCTCTGGCCGGCGGCCGCATTGGGAATTGTGGCCGCCGCGTACTTCGGTCTCGGTCCGGGCATCTACCGCAAGACCGACGGCCGCTTGCCCTTCAGTGCCCGATTCGTACTGGCGCCAATTCTGTTGGGGCAGTACTTCTCGCTGGTCTACTATCGACGTCATTGTCGAGCGTGGGACGAGGTGGCGCCGCGGGTGCTTGTGGGGCGCATCCTCAACAACACGGAGGCGGCCCTGGCCATCCAACAAGGCGTGACCGCCGTGCTCGATCTAACGGCGGAGTTCTCCGCCGCGGCGCCGTTCCGAAACGTAAAGTACTTCAACTTGCCAATCCTCGACTTGACCCGCCCGACGGATGATCAACTGCGCCGAGCAACGGTATTCATCCGCGAGCAGGCCACGCAAGGCGCCGTCTACATTCACTGCAAAATTGGCTACTCACGCAGTGCCGCCGTGGCTGGCGCGTATCTCATCGCCACTCGCCAGGCTGCGACCGTCGACGAGGCCATCGCCCGCATGCGCTCCGTCCGACCCTCCATTGTCATCCGCCCGGAAACGCTGGAAGCCTTGCATCAGGGCTAAAGATAGCCGAGCAGACCGATGATGTGATGGGGATTGAGGTTGTGTTCAATACGGCAGATAGTGAAGCGATTCACCCATTCGCCGGCGTCCGTCGCCAGCCAAATCAGGAGCAGGTCGTCGATGACGGCATCCGCCTGGAACCGCACGATCAGCGGCCAACCGCCTGCATCTGCCGCCGGGCGTCGGCGAGTTTCTGATAAAAAGTCGGATCCGCCTGCCGCGACGCCTGACTGAGGCGCTCCCCAGCGCCACGGGTCGTTGCCAGGTACTCGTCAATCTCGCTGCGATGCGCCAGATAATGAGCCACCGCGCCGTAAACCTGTTCCAAGTTCAACACGGGAAACATCTGAGCAATGCTCTCGGCCGTCTGGCCTCCGTGAAAGGCGTACACGAGGGAGTCCAGCGAGACTCGCGTCGCCGCGATCCAATAGCCCCCCTCGCGTTCCTCGACGTAGCAACGATTCATAGGGTTCGTTCTCTGCGCAGCCGCGATCCTCTCGCCTGATTATATCACGAGTCGCTCAGCGCGTGGTGTTTGTAGAGTACAGCTCTCGCACGCCGTGCTTTGAGGTGTAGATCTGTTGCACTTCGGCGGCGGTGAGGGGGCGGTTGAAGACGGAGAGATCATCAAGGTGGCCGACGTAGGCGGCGCCGAGGACGAGCAGAACCTGGGATGGATCCCAGCCGAAGGTCAGGTCCCAGTTCTCGATCGTTCCCTGCAATTGGCCGTTGAGATAGAGGCGGCCGGCGGGGGGTGTTTGCTTATTGTTGATGTTTTCGAGCGTGAAGACGGCGTGGGTCCACGCCTCCCGCGAGAACGGCGCGCGGGCGACCTGCACCATCGGACGTTTGTTGAAGGGAATCTGGTCCCATTGCACTTTGTCCGGATTCCAGATCGGAAACAGCGGGCGGATGGCGTAACGGAAGAAGCGCGGCGTCTCGTCCTTCGACCATTCCAGGAAGATGAACCCCTTGTTGGCGTCGTCGCCCACGATTTGCACCGGGTCGCAGTAGCCGGGCTCCAGGTCCAGATCGGGATTGAGACGCATCCAGACCGAGACGGTGGCGCTCCAGCTCTTGTCGTTGTAGTTCAGCACGCCCGCGTCACGATAGGATGGCCGGAAGGCATTCTTCTTGGTGAAGTGCAGCGCGCCGCCAAAGCGGCCGCCGTCCGAGGCCAGCTTCACCTCGTCGGTGGCCTTCGCGTGCAGTAGGTCCTTGCCTTGCTTGACATAGCAAGTTCGATCGCCGCGTGAAAAGTCGGCATCCAGCCCCTGATCGAACGAGGCATGCAGCGTGAGCGCATGGGCTAAGCTCGATTCCTCCGACTTGGCCGCAGCAGCGACTCGCGAGGCCTCTTCCGCGCCAATCTCGCGAAGAAAAATGTTTCGCCAGCGAATCTCGCCACCGTGCGTCTGCAGCAGAATTGGACCGCGGGCGGGCAGAGCCTCCGCGCGATTCCAGAAGTTCTCCATCACCGCGCCGTCGACGACCAGTTTGCCGTTCAACCAGACCCAGGTTTGCGGGCCGATCTGGCGGATGCGAAACCGGTTCCACTGCCCCAGCGGCTTGTCGGCCATCACCAGCGGATCGCGACCCGCGGCCGCCGGCGAGTTGTTGAACAAGCCCCCCGAGCCGAGATGCGGCTTGCGCGTGGGCTTCTTCGGATCGAACGGCTGGTGGAAGTCCCAGATTTGCACCTGCGGCGTGCCGCGCAGATAGATGCCGCTGTCGGCTTTGGCGACCGTCTTGTATTCCAGCAGCAGCTCGATGTCGCCAAAGTCTTCGTTGGTGTTCGCATAAGGGCCGTGGCCGTCGTTCACAAGCTCGCCGTCTTCCACGCGCCAGTGCTGCGAGAATTCCGCTCGCTGCTGCGAAACGTTGGCTGCTTTCTTGTCTCCCTCCAGCTTCACCACGCTGTGGGGATTAAGTCCGTGCCAGCCGGTCAGGTCGCGACCGTTGAAGATCGCCCGGAAGCCCGCTGGCGGCGCGGGATCGGCGGCGCGGGCGCCAGCGAGCGCACCCAGGAGGTTGACGACGAGAGCGAAAACGATGATCCGAGCGGTGCTGTTCATGCGGGTTACTTCAGAAACTGGATGCGATCGACAATCTGGGGATGGGTAAGTTCGACGTTGGTGGGCAGCAGCAGGTAGGTGGCCCGTTCGCCACAGCAGTCCAAGATGATCTGCATGTCGTTGGGCACGCGGGACCCCTCGGGACAAGGGTCGTGTCCGTGGATCAGCACCTTGGCATCAACCTCACGCGCGAAGGCACGTGCATTCTCCGGCCGATAGTCTCGCCCCCATAGCATGCGAAACAGATCGCCATGTTCCTGCCAATCGAGCGGGTCCAGCGGACAATCAAAAAGGGAGCCGTCGAACGGCATCAGCTCCACGCTTTCCGGGGCGCTGTGGCAGATGAACACGTCGCCGGGCAGACGCACCGCCAGCGGGCAACTGCGGAGGAACTCGATATAGGCTTCCCGCACTTTCTCCGTCGCGGCGCCGTAGGCCTCTTGCATGCCCATGCGGAACATCAGGTTGAGCATCTTCTTGGCCTTGAGGATGGGATAGTCCATCACTTCGGCCCATTCGTGATTGCTCATCAAAAAGTGAAACCGCTGCGGATACTTCACCTTGAGCTTGGCCACATCTTCCAGCATGGTGTGGGACATGCACCCGCCGTTGCTGGCGTAGGTGGGTCCGCCGTGGCAAACCTCCTGCATGATGAGATGCCGGCGGGGATGGCCGTCCATGTCGGCCGTGCGCTGGATCAGCGTGTAGTTGCGCCGATGGCCGTGCAGATCGGCCGTGACCATCACGTCTTCGGCCGAATCGGCATCCAGCACAATGACGTTGCCTTGCCGCGTCTCCGTGCGATGATTGGCCTCCGTGGCCGCACGGTACGTGGCAATTACGCTCTCGATGTAATGGATGCTGGCCACCATAATCCGGCACAGTAACATCGCCAGCGGGCAGCGTCCAGCAGAGAAGAACGATCGAACACGAAAACTACCTGCCCAGCGGCACGTCGTTGGGTTGTGGCGCTCCGGGGGTGCTGCGGCCCTCCCGCTGGTAGCGGGCCAGGAAGGACTTCAACTCACGGACCCTCTCCGGCTGCTGGCCATACAGGTTATTTCGCTGGAGCAAGTCTTCTCGCAGATTGTAGAGCTCGCCGGGATGTTCGTGCGAGACATAGCCGCGTTGCTCGCGGAGCCAGGCCGGCTCCCCGCCCCTCGCCCCGTTCTCCTGCCCGGTGGGGGCATCGATGAACACCCAATCTCCCTGGCGAATGGCCAGATTGCCGCGGGCGCCGTGATGCACCGTGGCTTCTCGCAGCGGCCGTTCCCGCGGCTCGTTTTTCAGGGCAGGCAGAATGTTGACGCTATCTTCGCCCGCGTTGTCGGGCAGCCTGACATTCAGAAGTCCCGCGACGGTGGCCAGAAGATCGACGTGGCAGATGGTCTCCTCGCTGACCGTTGCGGCGGGCACCCGGCCGGGCCAACGGGCGAGAAAAGGCACACGATGGCCCGCCTCCCACAGATCCCGCTTGGCGCCGCGAAGGCCGTCCAGGCTGTGATGGGCGTATTGCTGAATGCGATCGTAGACGCCGGGGTTCACTTCGCCGGTGATCTCCGGGCCGTTGTCGCTGGTGAAGAAGACCAGCGTGTTCTCCGCGACGCCCGCGCGCTCCAGCGCATCCAATACCTGTCCCACACACCAATCGGTCTGATGCACGAAGTCTCCGTAATCGCCGACCTTGGATTTACCGCGAAACTCGGGCGAGGGCACGACCGGATAGTGCGGCGACGTGAGCGCGACGTACAGAAAGAATGGCTTGCCCGTCTTGGCGGTGTCTTCCACGTACTTCACGGCCCGCCGCGTAAGCTCGGGCAGAATCTCGACCAGCTTCCAGCCGGGGAGCATCGGCCCCGGGCGATTGAAGCCCTCTGCGCGGCCGGTGTCCGGGACAGAAGGAATGCCCACCGTGCGATCGTTTTCCAGGTAGCAATACGGCGGATAGTTGGGCACGTCGACGCCGAAGTAGTAATCGAAGCC
>JBGTDH010000309.1:0-4317 GCA_041748435.1 Pirellulales bacterium | reverse complement strand
ATTGTGCCGTAGCGTGGTGCGGCGCGGCGTCTCGATGCGGTTCTCCACGCGGGCCGCGATGCGCACGGGCTTGGCCAGATCGCCCCGCACAAAGACCACGCCGGTGTCCGGCGGAGCGGGACGGAATTCCACGGTGACATCCTGCCCGCTCCAGTATCCGAAACCGGAGACGCGGGCAGCCGCGGCGAGAGTGTTTTGTTGTCGCGAGACGTACATCAAGAGGTGCCGATCTGCTGGGTGCGCGGCGACTTGTTCACCGCTGTGGGACATTGAGTGCGGGGCTTCGAGGCTCTATCCCCGCACTCCCCGAAGAACTTAACAACGCCGCGCCGTGCTGCCGGTTGAGGGCAGCGCGGCGGGCGTCTGAGGAGCGATTAACGGGGGCGAGTCGGCACGCCAACGCCCGGACGGTTCCCGCCCGGCGGAAGGACACCTTGCCGGATGGGCGGTTGTCCTTGGGGTTGCGCGACACCAGCGCCACGGCGGTTCAGGTTATCCAAGATCATCGGCGTGATGTCGATGCCCTTGTTGTAATAGACGACGGACTTGTTGAGCTGCTTGAGAATCTCTTGCGGATCACTGTCGGTGACCGGATCGCCGTTGAAGCGGAGGACCAGGCTGATGCGGTTCTGCTCAGAGAAGTACTGCACTTCGTCCAGCACTTCCTGATAGACGCTGAAGTAGATCTTGGCTTCCTTCTCCAGGAACTCCTTCTTCTGCTGCGCCACCTGCGTGCTGAGGTCGATCTTCTTGCGCGTCAGGTCGGCGTCCAGTTGCTTGTACTCGGGGCTGTCCTTGCGAAGCTCGTTGCCCAGATCGGACAGACGCTTGGCGAGCCCCTCGATTTGAGTGCGCTGGCCCTTGAGATTCTCTTCGGCCTTGAGCACGTCGTCTCGCATGCCCTCGGTCATGCCCTTGAAGCGGGCGTGGTTCTTGAAGATGTAGCTCAGGTCGATAATCGCCACGCCTCCGGCAGACTGCACCTGCCCTTGCGCGAGCGCATGGCCCGCCAAGGTGGAGAGGATGGCGGCTGCCAGAATGGCCCAGTAACAGGTCTTCTTCACTTTAAGCGCTCCTTGCTTCTTGCGGGTGCGGTCTTCCATGACCCTCGCGCGTCCCACTCCGGGACGCGGCGCCCAGAAAACCCAGAGGATCTAGGGCTCCGCGAGAGTATCCCTAAGGCGGGCGGTATTGTGCCGAGAACCCGCGGGTGGGTAAAGGTCAGAAACAGCCCGTTCCGCTGCATTTTGGAAAGCCTTGCTGCTAGCGCTGGGAATGCCTTCATCGCAGCAAGCAACGCGGACGCCAGCGAACCTTTTCCCGCGTGCTGGCGTCCAGAATAAGGATGAAGGCGGAAGGATGAAGGATGAACAAGATATTCGTTCTTTTGCTCTGGGAAGGTAGCCGGATACGGTTGGCCGGGCCGCTTTGCTAAAGCGGTTCTCTGAAACTGAGATGAGGGTTCGACTCCCTTGCCTTCCGCTGAGCCCAGTACGAGCGCGCCATCGCGGAAACGCACCCGCGGTGATAACGTAAGACCGGATTCGCGCTTGCGGTTTCGCGATCTGATGACAGCTTATTTGCAAGATTCCCATGACCACGACCCTTACACGTCCGACGCTGGTCCTGAACCGCAACTGGCAGCCGGTGGGCGTGGCCACGGTGGCGCGGTCGCTGATCCTGGTGTACAGCGACAATGCCCGCATCGTGGACCCGCACGATTACCGGCTGTACACGTGGGCCGATTGGTCCGAGTTGCGGCCGGGCGAGGGGGAATCGTTCGTGCAGACGCTGCGCTACAAGCTGCGGGTGCCGGAGGTGGTGACGCTGGTTCGCTACGACCGCGTGCCGGCCAACAGCGTGACGTTCAGCCGGCGAAACATCTTCAAGCGGGACCGCTACACGTGCCAGTATTGCGGCGTGCAGCCGGGGAGCGAGGAGCTGACGATCGATCACGTGCTGCCACGTTCGCGGGGTGGCCCGTCGAGCTGGGACAACTGCGTGCTGGCTTGCGTGGCGTGCAACAAGCGGAAGGCAGACCGGACGCCAGAGGAGGCCCGCCTTCGTCTGGCCCATCCGCCGGTGCGTCCGCAATGGCGGCCGTACTACGCAGAGCAGGCCACGCGGATCGCCAGTTGGTCCAAGTTCCTGAGCGAAGCGTACTGGAACGTGGAGCTGAAGTCGTAACGCCGAACCGCCCTTTCCCGCGCGAAAGCCGGGAGAGGGCTAGTCGCGGGAGTGTGCTCCTGGGAGAGCAGGCGGTCTCCAAAGCCGCCCGACAGGGTTCGAATCCTTGCGCTTCCGCTTGGAAAGGGGCTGGGGATTGGGGGCTGGGGGCTAGAGTCCTCATCAGCAGCCGTTTCGCCGACTTTGGCACTTCCCCCGCGCTCTGGTAAAATGCAACGGAGAGCCAAGGACACCACCGCGGGTCACGTTCATGAAATCGCCGTTTCCGGGCATGGACCCGTTCATTGAGGCCTGCGGGTTGTGGGGAGATTTTCATGACGATCTGATCTCCGAGATCAAACGTGCTTTGGCGTCGAATATTCCCGAGCAATACCTGGTTCGCACCGGAGAACGCTCCTATGTCGCGCTGTTGCGGACGCCGCATGAGTGGCGGGCATTCATTCCGGATGTCAGTGTGTCCTTGGCACGAGGTTCCAAGGCGAAGCGGCGGGGAATCGCCGGCGCCGCAGTTGCCGCGGCCAAGGAGAAGGCATCTCCCGTGACCATGCGAGCCTTCGTCGAGTTGGAGCAGCGCGAGTCGTTTGTCGAGATTTACGAATCCGGCGGCGAGCAGCGGCTGGTGACAGCCATTGAGGTGCTTTCGCCTTCGAACAAGCAACCGGGAACACCGGGGTGGGAGCTCTATCTGCGCAAGCGAGAGGCGCTGTTGCGTGGCAGCGTCAATCTCGTGGAAATCGATTTGCTTCGCGGCGGAACGCGGTTTCCCATGCTCGATCCCTGGCCGATGGATCCCTACAGCGTTCTGGTGAACCGCGCTCAATCCAACCTGTGCGAGGTCTGGCCCATCCGTCTCCAGTCGCCCGTCCTGCCGATCCCTATTCCGCTCGCGGCGCCGGATTCAGACGTTGCACTGGACGTGCAGCCCATGATCGCGGCGATCTATGAGCGTTCCCGCTATGGACACAGCATCGACTATGCCACATCGCTCACCCCTCGCCTCACCGGAAAAGATGCCACGTGGGTAAAGCAGTTGCTGCGGAAAGGCGCCAGCAGAACCAAGTGAAGGCATTTAGAAGCGCGGCCGCAACTCTTTGATCTGCCGTACCAGTCGCCCGCTGGTCAGTGCGTCTTCGAACTCGGCCAGATCGGCGTAGAGCACGTTGCTCAAGAACTTCACGGCCCAATTGTGTTTCAGCGGGCTGATGGTCACGACCAGCCGGCCATACGCGTGGGCTTGCCACATTTCGATGGCAGTGCCCATCGAAGCCTCGGGCACAAAAGCCAACACCAGGTCCACGTCGCCGCACATCTGATTGTGGTGCAGAAAGACGCGGCGGCCCAGATCGTCGTCGTAGTCCAGCGAATTGGTGTGATCGGCCAACGGATCGTAAACATCCGCTTCGGGCAAATGAGCCCGCAGCAGCTCTTTCAACCGCGCGCGATAGGTTTGATTGTGCAAGGCCGTGCCCAGGTGGGAGCCCTGCATGATGCCAGCCAGAAAGACGCGCATAATACAAAGCGGGCGTGGCGCCGCTTGGTTGAGACACGGGATTGCGATATGCTCTCTCGCGAGGATTCTACGCCGCCGCGAACGCCATTCAAACGTATTATGCCCAAGACTTTCGAGACTTCATCCACGGCACGGTCCGATCGCACCCTCGAGCCAAATCTCAAGCAAGCACTGAAACTGGTGCTGGACCTGATGCCCATTCCCGGCCCCAGCGGGCAGGAGCAAGGTGTCGTCGATTACATCACGCGGCGGTTGCGCGAGGCGGGTATCCCGACGTCGGCTATCTCGACGGATAGCGCCCATCGCAAGAGTCCCCTCAGGGGAGAAGTGGGCAACCTGATCTGCAAGCTTCCCGGCACACTGAAGGCGCCGCGGCGGATGCTGATGGCCCACATGGATACCGTGCCGCTGTGCGTGGGTTGCAAACCGGTGCTGCGGGGCGATGTCGTGAAGTCGGCCGATCCGGCCACAGGCTTGGGGGCCGATGATCGGGCCGGAGCGGCCGTGGTGTTGAACTCGGCGATCGAGATTGTGCGGCGCGATCTGCCGCATCCGCCGCTGACGTTCTTCTGGCCGATTCAAGAGGAAGTCGGATTGCACGGCGCGCAGTATGTTCAGTT
>JBGTDH010000308.1:0-3211 GCA_041748435.1 Pirellulales bacterium | reverse complement strand
TGATAGCGCCCCGTGATCAATCCCGCGCGTGTGGGACTGCAGTACGGTCCCGAGACATAGCCGCTGGTGAACCGCACGCCGCCGCCGGCCAGGGAGTCGATGTTGGGCGTGGGAATGTCTTTGCCCCCCTGCACGCCCAGGTCGGCGTAACCCTGATCATCCGAGACAATCACAATGATATTGGGCTGTGTACCCGGCGCCGCCCCGGCGAGAGGGGCCATCGCAAACAACGACGCCATACCGAGCATCAAGCATTTCATAACTACCTCCACGAAAAAGAGCGTGTGTTTCCGCTTGCGGCTTATCGATCCGAGATCGGCCGCTTCCCCTCGCCTCCCGTAAACTCGCGCACGGCCTTCAGCCCCGCGCTCAGCGTTTGTTGATACATCCACAAATCGCCGCCGTAAGCCAGGCAGCGGAAACCCTGCTCCAATCGCTGCCGGGCATCCTGCGGACTGCCAACCAAGAAGCCGCCCGCCTTGTGATGTTTTTTGCACGCATCCGCCACTCGCGCCACCGCCGCCAGGAACGTCGGATGATCGAACTGCCCGGGAATGCCCAGGAAGTTGGACAGATCGAAGTGGCCGATCCACAGCACGTCGATTCCCTCGACCGCCGCTATCTCTTCCACGTTCTCCAGCCCGCGGGCCGTTTCGATCTGCGCGATCACCAGCGCCTCGCGATTGGCCGATTGCATCTTTTCTAAGATGTCTCCGCCCGTGAAATTATCGTGCGCGATGGTGAACGCCGCCCCGCGACGACCCACCGGCGGATAGCGGCAGCAATCAGCAATGCGGCGGGCCTGCTCGGCGCTTTCCACCATCGGCACCATCACCCCCATCGCCCCCAGGTCCAGCACGCGGGCCAGGAAGTGATATTCGGTGGCCGGGACGCGCACCATCGGCGCCATCTCCGTCCCTTGCGAGGTGGCCAGCAGCATGCGAATGGTGTCGACGCTCCAGCCCGTGTGCTCCATGTCGTAAATGACGAACTCGGCCCCCGCCTCGGCCGTGAGGCGGGCAATGCCCGTGGTCGCAAACTCGAAGACCATCGTCCCCAACGACACTCCGCCGGACCGCAACCGCTGCTTAACGGGATTTGTTCTCATGTTGCTTCCATTGCCGATGACTTGCCCACTCCCGCCCAGCGCGGATGCTCCAATGCCTCGCGATTGACCACATGCCGCGGCACGCGACCCTGCGCCAACTCCACAATGCTCTGGCAGGCGCTTCGGCCGATGCCGGCGAAACACTCGTCGGTCCAGCACAAAGCATGCGGTGCCAGAACCACATTGTCCAGCGTCAACAGCGGATCGGCCGGATCGATCGGCTCGCGCTCGAACACATCCAGCCCCGCTCCCGCAATGCGCCGCGCCTGCAACACCGCCGTGAGCGCCTCTTGATCGACAATCGGCCCGCGCGCCACGTTGATCAGATACGCGGTGGGCTTCATCATCGACAGCCGCTCCGCGTTGATCAGATGATACGTGTCGGCGTTCAGATTGCAGCACACGCAGACGAAATCGGATTGGCGCATCAACTCGTCCAGCGGCAGCCACTGGACGCCATGCTGCCCCGCCGCGGCCGCATCGAGGTAGGGATCGTATCCCACGTGCCGCATCTCCAGCGGCGCGGTCAGGCGAAACACCTCGCGGCCAATGTTGCCCAGGCCGATGACGCCCAAGGTGCGGCCGGTGAGGCCCATGCCCATATGATCGAGCTTTTCTCCCCAGCGGCCTTCGCGCGTCAGCCGGTCCTTGGTGAACAGCTTGCCGGCCAGCGTAAGCAGAAAGGTGAGCGTGGCCACGGCCACCGGCCGCCGCACGCCGTCTGGCGTAATGGTGAGCAGCACGCCGTGCCGCGTGCAGGCCGGCACATCGACGCTGTCGTACCCGACACCAAAGCGGGCCACGATCTTTAGCCGCTCCACTCCCGCGAGCGACTGCGGCGTCAATCGCGGGGCCAACAGCAGCAGGGCATCGTAGTCAGCAAGTTGATCCGGCCGCAGTTCACTCGTGCGCTCCGGCAGGAACTCCCACTTCAATCCGGCCTGCTCCAGCGAGGTCAGGCCAATATCGCCAAACCCCAGCGTCCCGTCCGGATTGAGAAAATCCGGCGTCACCCCTACGCGAAACGGCTGACCCACAATCACCTCGATCTTCCCGTGCTGACTTGCTGCGATCAACTCGCGAGGCTCGCATCCTACCCCTGACCCGCCCCGTTCGCCATCGGGGGATCAGTGCAGGGTTAGGTCCAGCGTATCGCGTGTAGGGTGCGGTCGAGTCTTCGAGACCCACCATAACTCGCTGACTCGCCCCGTCGAAGGAACCGAAGGAACAAGCCGAAGCGAAAAAGGGACATCTGGACGTATGAGTGATAGAATGGAGAACGCGTGGCACGAACTAAGTCTGGAGTCGACAAATGGCCAACGGACCGACGCTGGAGTCCCTCGCGCAACGTGTAGAAGCTCTCGAAGCAGCGCTATCGGCGCGGCTGCCAAGCCGACGTCGAAAAGATTGGCGCCGGGTTGTGGGCATGTTCCGTGACAGCGAGTTCATGCGGGAGGTTGACGAAGAGTGCCAGCGTGTCCGCGACGCCGAGCGCGACGCGGCGCGGAGCGAGGACACCGGCGAATGCTAGTCATTGATGCCGATCATGCCACCTATCCGAAGTACCCCGAGAGTGAACGTGGTCGGCGCTTTATCGCTCGCCTGGACGCCCTTCCGGATACGGAAGCCGTCGGCGTGGCCATCGTCACCGTGGAGGAACGAATGCGCGGGTGGCTGGCGTCGATCGCAAAGGAACGGCAAGCGATTCGCCAGGTACTTGGTTATCGGGAGTTGGCGAATTTGGCGGCGACAGCTCTCGTCCACGACGCCATCCTCCTTTCCGCGAATCGACGCGATTTCGAGCGAGTGCCTGGGCTGCGCGTCGAGAATTGGCTCGATTGATCACTGAATCGCAGCGAAGCAACGATCTGACTTGACTTCCCGCAACCCGGCGTACAATCTGTAGCAGTTGGGACTGTGCCTTAACGGCGGAGGAGGGTGCGATGCGCTTTGCGATAGCTCTGACGGTGACTTGGTTGAACGCCGCCGCAATGTGGGCAGCCGATGTTCCCAAGCCGCGAGCTGCGCCGGTGACGCGCGTCGCTCAGCTCGCCCCCGATGGATTTCCGCTGCGCTTCCCGCTGGAGGCCGCGGCTCCCGCCG
>JBGTDH010000307.1:0-3131 GCA_041748435.1 Pirellulales bacterium | reverse complement strand
GTCAGGGGCTTTGCATGGCAACTCACGAGTGTGTAGCGGGTTTGAAAGGCAAGAATCCTGCTTGCGGCTGTGTTGAGATAAACATTGCGTGAGGCAAAGGTGTGACCCAGTTGGCGCGCCTGCTGGGTTTCTTCGGCTGGTCGATACTTTCGTTGGCTCCATGGGGAAAGGACAGACTATGAACCGCGTTCTTGTGAAGTGCATGATTTTACTCGGGTGCCCGATGCTTCTGCTCAATTGCTCACTACTACAGGCAAACGAGGGCGCAAATAGCAAACGTGAAATGCAAGCACTTATGGGACTGTGGTCGTTAGAAGAATTTGTAAGTGACGGACGCGCCGCTGTAAATCATTCGATTTACACATTGGAGTGGTTGTTCGAACGTGACAAATTTGTCGTTCGAACCTCTGAAAAAGTTGTTTCCGAGTTCGAGTACACATTAAATGCTGAGAAATCTCCCAAAGAATTTGACGCCAGATACATCGGGAAGGATAGGGAAAAGGCGACAGTGTATCGTGAGCCAGTGCGAGGCATATATTCGATCGAGGGGGATCGTTTGATCCGCTGTATTGCCGCACCGGGCGGGCCACGGCCAACGTCGTTTGAATCGAAAGCAGGCTCCGGTATTCAGCTGTATATTCACAGGCGCAAATAAAATAAAGTCACGTTGAAGGCAATAAGACAAAAGCTAGTCTCGCAGTTGTTTGAAGTATTCAATGATCACCGGCGTCGTCCTCGCCCGTAACGAAGAAGCGAACATCGTCGAGTGCCTGAATGGCTTAGCCGCTGCGGTGGCCGAGATCGTGCTGATCGACATGGAGAGCGGCGACCGCACGGTCGAACTGGCCCGTCCGTTGGTCCGCAAAGTCCTTGGGCATTCGCTTATTCCCAACTTCGACGCGGCCCGCAATGTCGCGATTCCCGGGGTACGGCATGAGTGGCTGTGGTTCATCGACGCGGATGAACGCGTGCCGGCAGTGACTGGGAGGCTGGTGAACGAGCTCGTGGCGACGCGGGGACATGAGTTCGAGGCCATCAGCATTCCGTTCAAGTCGCACTTCGCCGGAAAGTGGATCGCGCATTGCGGCTGGTGGCCGGGCTACACGATGCCTCGCGTGCTCAAACGCGGGCACTTTCGGTTCCGAGAAGAACTCCATAGCGGTGTCGAGGTGCAGGGTCGGCAGATCCAATTGCCGCCCGATCCCGCCTTGGCGATCGAGCATTACAGCTACCGCAGCATCGAACACTACGTCGAGAAGTTCAACCGCTACACGACGACAGAGGCTCAGAATCTCGCCGCTCATGGTGCGCAACTCAACTGGCAGTCAGGGGTGCGCGAGATGGTGCGCGATCTCTGGCTCTACTACGAGCAGAACGACGGCCACCTGGATGGCATCCACGGCTGGATTCTGTCCTGGCTGGCCGGCCAGTACCGCTGGTTTTCGCATGCGAAGCTGCTGGATGTGGCACTCGGCCTGAATGCCAACGCCACGGGAGACTCTCACCCAACCCTCTCCCAGAAGGAGAGGGCTTCTGCGCTCTTGCGCGTAGCAAACATTGACGTGCCTCGCGATCTGGACGAAGTGTTTGGCGAAATGCAGCGGGAGTTGACGCGGTTGCGCGCGTCACGGCCGACGCTGCCGCTGGGCGTCGTTTGGCGCTCGCCGATCTGGGACCCCAGCGGTTACGCCGACGAAGGACGTCTACTGGCCGGGGTGCTGGCCGAAGGTTCACGGGAGTTAGCGCTGGAAGACATCCGCTGGAGCGATCGCGTCTGTTCACTGCCGGCCCAGGAAGCGATCCTGCTCAAGCACCTCTGCCGGGCCAAGACGACGAAACACTATGCCGCGATCACCAATTGCATTCCGGGACTGGCGGGCCCGGATCCCTCGGCAGCGATCAACATTCTTCGCACGACGTTCGAGACGGACCGCATTCCCGCGGCCTGGTTGGCGCACATCGAAGCCTTCGATGAAGTGTGGGTCTTCTCTGGCCACAACGAGATTGCCTTTCGCCGCTCGGGCGTGCCGCCGGAGAAGATCCGACGGGTGCCCAGTTGTGTGGATACATCGCTGTATTGTCCGCTTGACGGGTGCAGCCCGATTTCTCCGAAATCGGCTGCGGGTTTCGGAGAGACCCGCCTACATTCAGACAGCATCGTCTCGCGGAGCGAGACGGCCACGGCAGACCTTTCGCGGAGCGAAAGGGCTACATTGGGTGAGCGGGCTACAGGCGCGCGGCTACCGCTGCCCGAGGCGGCTCGCGGACGCTTTGTGTTTCTCTCCATCTTCGATTGGCAGCTCCGCAAGGGGTGGGATGTGCTCTTGAAGTCGTACTGCCGGGAGTTTCGTCAGGAGGAACGCGTGGCGCTGTTGCTCAAGATCAGCCGTGCGCATGGTCACAGCAGCGAGCATGTGCAGGGCCAAGCCGACAGCGTCCTGCGCAGCATGGGGGAGAGCCTGGCTTCGCGGCCGGACATCGTCGTGTGGGACGCCTTGCTCAATTCGGCGTCAATGGCCGCGCTGTATCGAAGCGCCGATGCCTTCGTCCTAGCGTCGCGCGGCGAAGGTTGGGGAAAGCCCTATATGGAAGCGATGGCCTGCGGACTGCCGACGATCGGCACCAATGTCTCGGGCAACATCGACTTCATGAACGAGTCCAATAGTTTTCTCGTTTCAGGCAAGCTGGTCGATGTTCCCGAGGAAGCGTGGCGGGAAATTCCGCCGTACCAAGGACATCGCTGGTATGAGCCGGATGCCGAACATCTTCGTGTGCTGATGCGTGAGGTGTACGAGAACCGACTGCTGCGGGAAACGAAGGCCCGCAAGGGGATGAACGACATCCAGGAACGGTTCAGTCGCAAGAATGCAGCGGAAGTGCTAGAGAATAGCCTCAAGGCCGCCGAGGCGCGTTTTGCCGCGCACCCTAGCCCTAGCCCCCCCCGGCCCCTCTCCCCCTTGGGGGCGAGGGGAGGAAGAGTTGTAGGCGGGCAGCATGTGCCGCGAGAAGAGTTCGCCGGAGGCAAGGGATAGTTGATAAGGCGCTGAAGGCGACGGCACATGGAATGTGCCTGCTACTGTGGCGAAATCTGGCCGCTGCGCGTCCGGAGTCACAACGACCGGCCAGAGGGC
>JBGTDH010000306.1:0-4691 GCA_041748435.1 Pirellulales bacterium | reverse complement strand
GCAGCGGAACCATCAAGCAGCAAGCCGAGCAGGAGGGGCTGGACCGCGTGTTTGAGGAGGCGGGCTTCGAGTGGCGCGAGGCGGGCTGCAGCATGTGCCTGGGAATGAACCCCGACACGCTTTCTCCCGGCCAGCGGTGCGCCTCGACCAGCAACCGCAACTTCGAGGGTCGCCAAGGCAAGGACGGCCGCACACACCTCGTCTCTCCCGCCATGGCCGCCGCCGCCGCCGTGGCCGGCCACTTCGTCGATATCCGCGAGTGGGAGTATAAGTAAGCCTCGCCGCGTTCTTCATCATCCGCTAGCACCTGGCAAAGATCATGCGACCCTTCACGACGCATACCGGAACTGTGGTGGCCATGGATCGGCCGGATGTGGATACGGATCAGATCATTCCTAAGCAGTTCCTCAAACGCATTGAGCGGACCGGCTTTGGGCAGTATCTGTTCTTCGATTGGCGGTTCAGCAAGGGGACGCCCAATCCCGACTTCGAACTGAATCGGCCCGAGGCGCGCGGCGCCACCATCCTGCTCTCGCGACGCAACTTCGGCTGCGGCTCCAGCCGCGAACACGCCCCGTGGGCTTTGGAAGACTACGGGTTTCGCGTGCTGCTCTCGCCCACCTTCGCCGATATCTTCTACAACAACTGCTTCAAGAACGGCCTGCTGCCCATCCGTTTGGACGAAGCCGTTGTGGAAGATCTGTTCCAGCGCGTCCAAAAGCATGTGCCGTATCAGCTCACGGTCGATCTGAACGCCGGCACCATTCGCGATGAATATGGGCTGAGTCTGACCTTCGAGGTGGATGCCTTCCGCCGCCATTGCCTGCTGAACGGTTTGGACGACATCGACCTGACGATGAAGCAAGTCGATAAGATTGCCGCCTTCGAGACTACCCGCGGCTTGGCGGCTGCAGAGTGACGCGCGTTGCGTCTCTTATGCGCCAGCGTGTTGCAATGCAATGCAAATCAATCCAACGGCTAAATTTAGCCGCTGATCGGCTGGTTGCAATTCGAGCAGGCGGTCGCGTCGGGGAGCACGTTACGGCCGCAGTGCGGACAACCTATTAGGCGCGGCTGACTTGTTCCGCCGCGGGCCAGCATCGCCACCACAACGGCCACCAGCGCGGCCGCGCCCACGAGCACCACGCCGATGATCAGCAGAAATGCGAAGGAAATTGCCACGGGTTGAGGCCCCTGGAGTCGATCGATCGAGAATGCTCCGGCAACAGGAGACTATTCGCCGCTCACGCCAGGTTCTTGCCCCACAACGCGAGGTGTGCATCCACTTGGATGCCGACCGATTTCAAGGCAGTGACACCCCGCACAGCAGCTCCGACGTTAATTTTGCGCTCTGGCGCAGCGAGTCGGGACCTTTGGTTGGGCCAACCGTTGCCAGAACTCAATCCAGACCAGATACTTGCGCGGTGCGGCCTGCCTCGTCGGCATCCCGAGTTAATTTGCGCCCCGCGCAAGGCGAATGATCGCAGCGGTTGTAAACTCGAGTGCGGCTATGGTCTTGATACTGCTGTTTACGGCTCTGTTAGCGGCTTCTTTTGCGCTCGGTTTGTTGTGAGGTGCAGCCCTAGGACGCCGGGATTACTTTTCCTTTCCCGTACTCATGGCGGCCCCGATTTTTTCAGATCCTTATCGTTCGGCGGCGCGGAGGGCTTTACACATGGGCCGTTTCTGGACGGTGTTGATCGGTGTTGTGACCGGCACATTCGTTGCGGGCTGCCAACCTTCGACCTTCTCGCCGAGGGCTACTGGTGTGCCCTATTGCAACGTCCAACTCGGGATGCCTCTCGACGATGCCAGGAAGCACATTGACGGGGCCGGCGAGGAACGGGAATACGACAAGTTACCCGTCATCCCCAAGCCGCGTGAGGTTTACCCGAAATTGCCGGCGGACGCCACATGGCGGATGTGGTCGGGTGAAGGCAAGCCAACGGTAGTTCTCGGAATCGTGGGCGGCAAGGTCGCCTATAAGCAGGTCATCCGAAGTGAAGGCAACCAGCTCAAATCAGAAGCGTCCGTACTTCCAGAGTATCAGTGACGAGCCATAGCGAGGGCCAGCGTTTGCTCAATTCTTTGGACGTCGCCGACTAGCCACGGATTTGTTCCTGGATCGCTTCGACAGATCCCCTGTTTTCGCACCAAATTTCGCTGCAAGGACTCCGTTTCGCGGGCCGTTGAAAAACAATCGAGGAGCAGGTTGAATAAGCAAAGGCAACGAAGTCAGGGAACGGCAGAAATCAGGAGGTTCGGCGGAGTTGAACGTTTGCTCGAGTGGCAGCGGTCGAAATGGTTGAGTTGGTTCGCTGTCCGGACTGTATGTTATTCCGGTGTCTGTCGCCACTTGCATGGGACGGCCTCAGCGCGTCATTCTAGGGGGTTGGAACGCGGGCGCTAGAATGTGGTCCGCGCAGGTGTCACAAAACGGGTGCGTTTACGCATTAACTGTGGGGGGACCGGAATCGGCACGCCGGACCCTCGGCGGACCGACGTGCGGCGACCCCAAACGATTACCCCAAATTGCCATTAATAGATAAACGGTGCGGCTATGCCAAGGAACTGCTTTCCCCTTTTTGTTGCTTTGATCTGTTCCGTTGCCCCGGCGATGGCCGCCGACGACCCGGAGCTCGCCGAACAGGGCTTTAAGGTCCTTAAGACCTACTGCCATCGCTGCCATGGGGTGAACTTCGAGGCCCCCGGCTTCGATATTCTCAACCGCGACCAGTTGCTGGCGCCCCGCAAGGGCCAGCCAACTTATATCGTGGCCGGCAAACCGCTGGAGTCGCAAGTGTGGCAGCGCCTTGTGACCAACGGCGACATGCCTCCGCTGGGGGAAGCACAGCCTACGGAGGCCGAGAAGGCGATCCTCAAGAAATGGATCGAAGCCGGAGCGCCCTTTCCCACTGCCGAGCCAGTGCGAGCGTTCAAGTCGGACCTGAGCATGCTGGAAGACATTACCCGCAGCCTGACGGCGGTGCCGGCCGACGAGCGCAAGTTCAAGCGATTCCTCACGTTAACCCATCTGCACAACAACAGAGCGTTCCGATCCGAGAGTCTGCGGCAGCACCGGGCGGCCATCTCCAAGGTGGTGAACAGTCTGAGCTGGAAGAGCCGGATTATCTTGCCGCTGGCGGTTGATGTCGAGGAAACCATCTTCCTGATCGACCTGCGAAGCTACGGTTGGGACAAAACCGGCGTCTGGAGCGAGGTCGACAAGCTGTATCCCTACGGCCTCCGGTATTCGGATCACCCCGTTCCGGAGATGCGGGACGCTTCCCGTCGCCTGTTGGAACTGACCTCGGGCGAAACGCTGTGGGTCCGCGGCGATTGGTTTGTGGCCAACGCCTCGCGGCCGCCGCTCTATCACCTGTTCCTGGAGCTGCCGGATAAAGACAAGCCTTTGCAGGCCAAACTGAACGTGGACATCAAGCGCGATTTCAACGAAAACCGCTTGGTGCGGGCCGGCTTTGCGACCAGCGGCGTCTCGTCGCAGAACCGGCTGGTCGATCGGCACCACTCCATCTACGGGGCTTATTGGCACAGCTACGACTTCGCGACCAACCTGGGCAAGGGAAGCCTGGTGCATTTCCCGCTCGGCCCCAAGTTCACGGGCAATCGGTTCTCCGACCATGCTTTCGAGCACGATGGCGGCGAGATTGTCTTCAACCTGCCCAACGGGTTGCAGGGATACTTGCTGGTCGACAAGAACGGCAAGCGGATTGATGCCGGGCCGACCGAAATCGTGACCGACAACCTGAAAACGTCCGGCTCGACGGCCGTGGTTAATGGCCTGTCCTGCATGGCCTGCCACAAGCACGGCGTAATCCGGTTCAAGGACAGCGTGCGGGATGGCTTGGCCGTGGCCGGCGACGTTCGCACCAAGGTGCAAGAGATTTACCCCAAACAAGATGCGATGGACGTCATCCTGGTGAAGGATGAGAACCGTTTCCTGAAGGCCCTGGACTTGGCCATCGGCCCGTTCCTTAAGCAAGGACCCGATGCCGAGCGACCCATCCGCGACTTTGCGGAATCGGTCAGCCCGGTTGCTTTGCAGTATCAGCGAGATTTGACCGCCACGGAGGCTGCTTTGGAGCTGGGCATCCAGAATCCGGAGCATCTCCAGGTCATGATCCGCGGCAATAAGCGCTTGGCGGAGTTCGGGTTAGGGCAATTCAAGGATGGTGCTACCATCAAGCGAGAGCAATGGGATTCTCTACTGGAGGGAGACTCCCTGTTTCAGAAGACTGCCCGCGAGTTGGACCTGGGCAAGCCCGTTCGGAAAAAGAAATGACCGCCCTGTCACATAATTCCGGATTATACGCTTAGCAGTGTAGAGTCCTGAGATCAAACACAACGACCCCTCGAAAACGCTTTACGGAGACCTTGCGATGAAGACCATCTACCACGTGATCGCCGCGACAACGCTGCTGGCCGCCAACCTGACCTCGGCCCAGGCCCAACAATGCCATACCCACCCGGTGAAGCCGGCCGTCAGCCGCTTCCATCACTTCCAAGTGGAAGGCCGGCCCTTTGCTTTTGACCGCCTGACGGGCGACATTTTCTGCAACAACGTGAAGATTGGCATCCGCACCCCGGATGGCCGCGTAAGCCTGATTCCTGGTGCCGCGGCCCAACTAGGCGGCCCGGCCCCGGGCGGCTTGGCGGTTGGCGGCGGCGTG
>JBGTDH010000305.1:0-1515 GCA_041748435.1 Pirellulales bacterium | reverse complement strand
GCTCAACTTTGGCGTTATACAGCGATAAGAGATGGCGCGAGTGCTAGTTGATCGATTCCTATTTGGCGAAGATGTCCGCCCGGAACAGACTTGGGAGTTGCTCAGCTGGTGCGTCGCTCGTGGAGCTCAAGATCTCACAGTAAGTCGGCTGGGGCTCGAAGGGAGGTCCATGCCTTATGCCGACCGTTTCGAGAGTGAGATGGCGCTCTTTCAACTACCATCTGCGCGGCGACCCCAGTTGTCAGGAAGCAGCGAAAAAGATCTCATTCGAACGACGGATCTGTGGGCATTGAATGGGGAAAGCATCGCCGTTCTCCAACGGTATTTCCACGGCGGTCTATTTACTTATCCGACGAGTCGGTGGGAGGAGGGATGCCTAGAAGATCCAACTTTCTACCGCGAAGGCCAAATCATGTTTGGGATCATCAGCCACGAGCGCGAAGGCATTATTACGCTATCGGAGGCCGAGCACGCAGATGTTGCCGCGTTAAGCATCACTACCCGGGATCGCCCTCAGTGGAACACCTCAAGTGATGGACAGTAGATGACTCGCACTCCCGCGCGACTCCCGGTCCCGATCGACACTTCGAGTCACTGGCAGGTTGCGGGTGTTAGGGAGAGCACCGAATTCTTCCGCGCGCTGGACAGTTTGGTACCGGAAGCCACGACGCTCGTACTGGAAGGCTCGAGCATAGCTAAGAATGTCCGCGCCGCCGTGCAGGCGCATCTGGAAGTGGAGTACACCATCATCCCAGCTGGCAATGGCTGGCCGGATTGGCGCCACGCGTTGCGTCTCCGCTACTCACGCGAGTTACTAGCTCTCCTTGCGGATTTGTCACGGCTGCACGCCGATTCTGAACTGTGCGACCACCTGCACATCTTCCGTTTCGCGGAGCCGATGCTGTCGTGGTTCGATGCGTTCGACAACGAGATCCTCGTGTCGGACTCTGTGCCCGAGTTGCGCCTGCGACTGTTTGCGGAGCGGTTTCATGCAACGCTCAAGCATCACGACCACGCTGTATAACGTGTCGTTGCTGCCGCCGAGCGGGATAATGATTGTTGCGTCGGCTGCGCCGCCGCATCTTATTGCATGCGCTCGCAGCAGAACTTTGCGTTAGCCCGCAATTAGAATCATGAGCGATTACGCCGACGTCGACATCCGCTGGCTCCCAGCCGCTGAGGGCGGCCGTGCAACGTCGATCCACCTGCGCGCAGCGGGCACGCTGAGCTACAAGCCGCACCTTCGTGTCGGCGCGGAGGGTGATCGCCTCGGCGTGGCTTTCCTTGATGGGGAACCGCCCGTCGCTGCTCCCGGTGACCAGGGAAGTGCTCTGGTGGCGCTCATATATGTGGAAACCGGCGTCGACTATGCATCGCTGGTGCCCGGTGCAGTGTTTGAGGTGCTCGAGGGTACCGGGGTCATTGGGAACGGCACAGTCCGTCGCCGCTGGCATGCCGACGACGATTGGAGATCGCGACCTGCGGGCTAACTAGTCGTTGCTGCCGACGAGCGCG
>JBGTDH010000304.1:0-12820 GCA_041748435.1 Pirellulales bacterium | reverse complement strand
CCTCACCTTGTCACCCCTCACCTTGTCACCCCTCGCCCTGTTCACTCCTACTCCGGCATCCGCCCCGTCTCAATCACCGGAAACTCCCCCGTGCAGGCCTTCATAAACGCCACCAGGTCCTGCTTGTCCTGAGCGCTCAGGTCGAGCTTCTTGATCTTGTCGCTCAGGTGCGGATTCGGATGGCCCCCTTTGGCGTACCATTCCACCACTTCGTCCAGCGTCTTCTGGCTGCCATCGTGCATGTACGGCGCGGTCTGCGCCACGTTGCGAATGGTGGGCGTCTTGAACGCGCCGCGGTCCTTTTCTTCCTTGCTCACCACGAACCGCCCCAAGTCTGGCTCGGCAGCGGCCATGCCCACGCCCAGGTTGTGGTATTTTTCGTCGGATAGATTCGGGCCGACGTGGCAGGCGGTGCAGCCGGCCTTCTGGCCAAAGAACAGTTCACGGCCGCGCTGGGCGCTCTCGCTCATGGGCTGGGCGTCGGCCTCTTTCTTGTGCGCCAGGTACAACTGATAAGCGTCCGGATCGTCCTCTTGGAGTGTCTCTGGATCTTGCCCGGCAAATGATCGCATCCGCTCGTGATAGTCGAACGGGGCCGGCCCCGTGACCACGGCCCGTTCGAAGCTGGCGATGGCCTGGCCCACGGCCTGAATGGTCAACTCACCAAAAACCTTCTCGAACTGAGCCTTGTAGCCGGGAATACCGTGCAGCGTCTTGACGCAAACTTCGTGCGTATTGCCCATCTCGATCGGATTGGCGATCGGACCCACAGCTTGCTCTTCCAGCGATGCTGCGCGGCCATCCCAGAATTGTGCTGCGCTGAGAATGCGGTTGTAGCTCACCGGCGAGTTGCGGCCCCCTTGCTGTTCGCCGATCCCGACGCCAAATTGCGTGTGGCGCGCCCACCCCTCGTTGGGCGCGTGGCAACTGGCGCAGCTGATGGAGTTGTCGGCCGAGAGCCGCGGATCGAAATAAAGCTGCCGGCCCAACTCGATCTTGGCCCGCGTCAGAGGATTCTTTTCCAACCCTTGAACTTGCATGCGACCTGCTTGCAGGCCCAGCGGCAGGTCAAAGTCGAGCGGCTCGTGGTTCGCCGGGTTGGCCAGCCAGGCTTGAATGTCTTCGATCTTGATCGGTCCCTGGCCGGGAATGCCCGCGGTGAGTTCCTTGTCTCCCAAGAGCAGCTTGCCGGTTTTCCCAGGCGGCGCAGCGTCCGGCGGAGTGGCGATCGCCGGAACTTCTCCAGGCGCCTGCGCAGGTGTCGTCACCGCGGAAGCGGCCAGCGGTGCGACGGGCTGCTGTTCGACTTGGCAACCGCAGAGATAAACGATTCCAACACCAAGCTGCCCCAGAGTTGATAACCACCGCATGCATAACTCCTTGAATTCTGTAGTCAGACGTAGATTACCTAAAAGTATATCAATAATAATTATTGATTCAATCCCAGCGGGCCTGCTTGCGTTTCGCGCGCAGGACGTTCGTCGTGACCGCTTGGCAACCATGCTCGTGAGGGGAAAGCAACCCTCGAGCGAAAGTCTTGCGCGCAAGGCGATCTATTGTCGACCACTTAGGTAGATAACTTTCTTTCAGCGGGTTGACGGTTCAATGCGGGCGGTTCTACATTGCGCCCTTCGATGGTTCTCTCGCTCACGATTGGGCGGGAAGCAGGATGCAAATGCAGACCCCTGTCACGGAAGTGTCGGGGGTTTTTTGTTGTCGTGCCTCCCGGTCAAGTGGCCGAGAAAGTGATGGAGTTGATAGTCCCGGTTTTTTTCAGGGAGGCGGACAACGATGAAACTTGGATGGTTCCTGTTTTGCGTGACATGCGCCGCGACGGCGCACGGGCAGTTAATGTCCGACAGCAAGGCGCAGCGGCTACGAAAATACTTCCCGCGCGTGGAAGATCCTGCTGTGCAGGCGCTGCTCGAAGATCCGCGTCTGGTGCTCTACACCGATGCCGAGATGCCGAAGGCGTATCAGTTTTGGGACGGGGCCTTCCCCGGCGTGCATTCGGCAAACTACAACATCTCCGCGGGCGCCGAGGAGCAGTCCAAAGGGAACGGCAGCGGTGGCAACGGCAACGTGGAGTTTCCCTGGTCCAGCGCCGGCGGAACCCATCGCTGCAACAATCTGTATGTGGTGCGGTTCTTCAAGCTGCCGGAGCAGGACGGACGCTCTCTGCCCATCGCCTGGTATCGAGCATCCAATCTGCGTGGCGGCGGCGGTGGTTATGCCTGGGTGTTCCCCACCGGAACCGTCTTTGGGGAAATCCTCACGCAGCGAGGCCCTTCGGGCACGGGCTACACCTTCGAATTGCGCACCCGCACGAAGGTGGAGAATCGCTGGATACCCAACGTGTTTCGTCCCTTTCCCACGGCTGCCAGCCTGGCAGAGCGCATCAAGGAACTGCGGCCGCAGTGGGAGTCGCAGCCCAAGCTGAAGCAAGTGGTGAATCATTTGCTCCAGGAGCAGCCCAAGCTGCATTTCGCGAGATTGACCGACTCCTCTCATCCGCGGCGCGAGTTCGATCAGAAAGCCGCCGTGGATGAATTGCCCGCGTTGGGGGACGATCGCCTGGTGGCGGAGTTGCTCACCACCACGCCGTTCCGCTCCGCGGAGGGCGAGGTATGGCGCATTGCCAACGGGCTCCGCGTGACGTACGCGCCCACCACGCAGGCGGCGTTTCATGTGGTGCCGCGCAACTACGATGCCGGGTTCATCGCCGTCGATCAGCAATCGTGCTCGCGCTGCCATGCCTCCGTGAACCGGCACGTCGACGACTTCGACTCCGGCCGCGATTGGTACGGCCGCGTGCGCGGCTCGGATCAGATCTTCAGCTTCCATCCCTTCGAGCCCGGCACCATCAGTTACAACGGCTACTCCAGCAGCCCCGGCATGCGGTCGTCCCTCACACGGGCCGGACTGCTCCAGCAATTCGATGCCAGGAAGCACCCCGCGAGCACCTACCGCCGCTCGCGAATTGAGTAGATTTCCCGGTGAGTTTTCGGATCGAGCGACGGCAGGCTATGTTGATGGTCTGCAACCCAGCAGCCCGCTGCCTAAACAGCGCGCTGCCCGCTCGAATCCGGAGAACTCCCATGCGAATGCTGCGAAGCGTTGTCCTGCTGTGCGTAGTAACGAATCACTTCGTGAGCGCGTGCATTGCGGCCGAGCCGACGAGTCTGCGCACGTACGAGAATCGCCTCACGCGGCTGATCGATGCTCCGCCGCTCTTGGCCGATTACCCTGAGTTCGTCGAGCCGGTGCGGGAGAGCGTGCGTTACGAGGCGCCGCTGTTGGTCGACGACGAAGGGGCTGACTTGGCGGTTCGCGCCTGGCGGTTCTCTTACAATGCACGCGGCATCATCGAGATGCCCAACCGGCTGCGCGCCGATCGCACGGCGGTCATCATGGTGCATCCCTGGGGCATCGACGATGGCCAAGGCTGGAACACGCCCGAGCCGGCCGGCGTGGCCGATTTCTGCACGCCGGAGAAGAACCATCTCGCGGGCCGTCACACGCGAGAAGTGATCCGCCCGCTGCTGGATCGGCTGCGAGGCAAGGCGGCGCTGGTAATGTACAGCCTGCGGGGCGAGCAGGATCCAATCCGTCATAAGCTGTACCGTTCGCTCTCGCATCGACCGACGGACGAAGAACGCCGCCAAGGAGCGCGGGAGCTGCAACAGAAGTTGGCGGCGTTTGAGTATCGCGGCCAGCCGCTGCCGGCCACGATGAAACTCTCGGCCGATCAGCCGGTGATCGATTACTTCCGGCAGTTCCCGGGATTGGACGCGGGACCGAAGTTCAACAACGCCGGCTTTTGGAATCTGCCGATACCCGTCTCGCGTGATGTGAGCCCGCAACCCGACGACGTGGTGATCTACGACGCGGCCGGCTACGAGAATCTCTCACGGGACTTCAACGTGTTCCTGGTGGGCGATGCCACTTTGGCCACTTTCCCAGCTAACTCCTCGCCCCGCTACGCCACGAACGCACACATCTCGTTCGCCGCCCTGAACCAACTCATCACGCAAGCTTCGTGGATCCGCTTCCTCGAAGATCGGCCCTGATCGAGGCACCACGGGCTAGTGATTTGTCAATCATGGATCGAGGGCTAAGTTTCGCGCCGCATCGGTCGCATAATGTAGGCGGGTTTCTCCGAAACCCGCTGCCGGTCTCGGCGAGACCGGCCTACCTAACTCACCATTTCATGATGGACAAAGCACTAGTCTAGTTGGAGCAGCCGAGTGGCAAGTCTCGCCTTCTACTCCTTCAGCCCTTCGGTCTTCAACTTGTTGAACGTCTCCACGCCGGACTTGTCTTCGGTCGTCGCGCCTTCCTTGGCCTTGATGATGTCGGCGCGGGAGAGGTGGATCTTCTTGTATTCGGCGTCGGAGATGACGTAGTACCAATCGGCGAAGCGGTCGTTGAGTTCCTTGACGCGATCCTGACCCTTCTTGACCTTGTCGTTGTACTCGTCCTGCTTGCGCTTGTTCTCCTTCTCGATCTCCTTCCGCTCGCGATCCATGTCGTTCTTGCTCTTGGGCTCCTCGGGCTTCTCGCCCTCGGGCTTGGCGTCATCTTTCTTGGTCTCGTCCTTCGCAGCATCTGCGGCCTTGGCAGCTTTGTCGTCGGCAATCGCTGCCTGAGCCAGCAGCTTCGCGTCGTCCGTGGCCGCCCCCGTCTGGCTGGTCTTGTTCTCGGCCGGAGCCGGCTGCGTTTCGCCCGGCAGAAGTTTCAGATCGGGTTGAGGAATCTGCTTTTCGTCGAATTGCGCCATGACAAAGATGTAGCGGTTCGCGCCGGCGGCCACCTCGGGCTTGGCTGCCTCCAACTTGTCTGCTCCCTCTTCTGCGGCGGCTTCGCCCTTCTCCGCGGGACCGCCGGTGTTCACGGCGATCTCGCCGAACCGCAGCACGTAGACCACGCCATCCTTCATCTTGGCGATGGCTTCGCCTTCGTTGGAAATCAAGTTGCCTTGAAACACGAAGAAGCCCTTGCTGGCCAGGCTCTGCATGGCCTCGCGATCCAATTGAATGCCTTCCGCCTGACGGAGCTCGCGACCCAGGCCCTCGGGCTTGCGGCGCACATCGACAATCTTGAGGTTGTCCAAGGCGTCCCGCATGCCATTGAGCTTTTCGGGATTTAACTCCTCGCCTTCTTTCAAGTCCTTGAGAGTCCACTTGGAAGCGTCTCCGTCGTACTTGAGATCGAGCACGTCGCCGGGAACGATGCGGCCCGCGGCCTCGTCGAGCGAGTAGTTGTTCAGCACAATATCCTTGATGTCCCACGTGTTGAGCTTGAGCAGATCTTTCTCGATCCAATTCTCGAACTTGGTGGTGAGCTTCTCCGGCTTAATCTCCGCGCGATAAACCGCGTCCTGGCCTGGCACGCGCACGAAGCGAATGCCCGCCTGCCCTTTATCTTCCTTGCCGATGATCAGCTGCGCGAGCTTCTTGCCTTGCTTGTCTTCCAGCACGACGCGCTTGCCCACGCCCTTATCGCCCCCTTTGAGCGTGGCCGGATCGGGGTCGACCACGCCGTATTCCTCGTGCGTCGATTTGTCGTTGCTTACCATGCTTAGCTTCTGCAGGTCGTAGACGGTGGCGGCCGCCTCGGCCAATTGACGCTCGGCATCGGTGGGGTAATTGGAGTGCGAGGGGATCGACCACTTGCCCTCAACCTGCGCGACCTTGAAGGGATGCACCGTGCCCGTGTCTTCGTCGTACTCGACCACTTCCAGGCTGGTGGGGGCCAGAGGGTCTTTCCACGAGGCGAAGAAGGCGCCCGCTTCGTCCTCTGATAATGGCGCGGGCGGGCGAGGCTGCATGGCGAAAGCCAATCCCAAGAGCGCGCCGGCGACGGCGACGTAACCCACGGTGCGTAATGTTTCGGACATAGGATGCGATCTCCTCAGAACTTCGATGTCGTTCAGGAGATTGCAAATTGCAAATTGCAAATTGCAAATCTCAAAATTGGATTACCGCAGGCGGCTCTTCGAGACGCCTTCGCGCTCCTTGGCGCGGCGGCTGAAGAACACGGCCACGCCCATCAGCAACGGCAGGATGGGCGCCCACAGCACGGCGTTCACCTTCACCTGGTTTTGCTTGGTGCGGACCTCGCGGGCAAAATCCCGCTCCGCCGTCTTGATTTGCTCGTCCCGTTGGCGCTCCAAGCGCTCGACTTGGGTCGTCAGCCGCTTCTGGCCGGCCTGTTGGGCAATCTGCACCTGTTGCATCACCGTCATAGCGTCGACGTCTTTCTGCTTCTGAATCTTGGCCACTTCTTCGTCCAGCTTCTTCTGTTCCGCCTGACGCTGATCTTCGAACTCGTTGCGGAACTTCTCCGTGGCCTCCAGCACCTTGATGCGGGAATCCGCCGTGGCTTGCTCGAACGTCTCCAGCGTGCGGTGGGACGGACGGCGTTTGCGGATTTCGATGAAGCTGCTGTCTCCGGCCAGACGGTCCAGCGCGTTGAGCACAAACGTCACGTTGTCCAGATTCAGATTCACGTCGGCTTCTTCGTCCTGTCCGCGGGACCGGATGTTGAAGAACGCCGAGTAGAGCAGGTCGATATCGGCCACCAGAATCACGTCGACTTCCTTGCCTTTCTTGGTCGCAGGAGACGACAACAGCGTGTTGTCTGGCTTTGCCAACGGAAGGTCGGTCGTCGGATCGTCTTGCGAACCATCGGCCATCGGCAGCGCGTCTTTGACCTTGCCCTTGATATGGCAGGCCAGAACATACTCCTCGCGCGTCGGACGCAGGCGACGCCCCTGATTCAAGCCGCCCCCTTGGCCGAAGAAGGCGGGCTGCATGATCTCGCTGGCGGGAACCGTGCCCGTCTCTTTGCCGGTGTACACCAGGGGCGTGAAAGTCAAGTCCGAAGCTTCCCGGCGGCGAATCGCCCCGGGGAACAGGAACAGCAACTGCTTCAGCCCGGCAGTGATCGACTCTTCGCTGTTGAACGGCTTGGAGGCGCCGGAACCTTCGCCCACAAACACAAACTCCTTGGGCAGCGTGCCAATCATCGGCAGAGGGTTATAGTCCTGCCACACCACGTCCTTGTCTTTGAAATCGACACCCAGGGTGTTCCACAGCGGCAGGATCTCTCCCTTGGGGGGCGGCGGCTGACGCTGCTGCATGAAAGGATTCGCGCCCCCGGGCGGCTGCTTGGGCTGCGCCGTGCCCACCACATTGTTATCCAGATAAGGGAACGGGTCTTCGAAGATTACCGTCGGGTGCCCGCTCTGCACGTAGTTGATGAAGTTGGGCATTTGGTCCGGCCCCAGCGACGAGGGCTGCACGGCCAACAGCACATCGAAGTCTTCCGTAATCGGAGCGTCGGCCCGCACTTCCTTCACTTCGTACTGCTTTTGCAGCTCGTTGATGATGGCCTCGTTCTGGCTCATGCCCATCGTGGCCTGATTGAATCCGCCGAACAGCCGGGCATCGGTGGCCAGCACGCCCACCTTTTTGCGTTCTTTCTGCGCCACGGTGCGAATCGAGCGGATCACCTCGTACTCTGCGGGTATGCCGCGATCCAGAAACGGCACGATCACCTTTTCCAGGCCGCTGGTGAAAGCCAAGCCAAGGTAAATCTCTTCGACATTGGTCGCGCCGCGATTGCGGGACTGCACCTGCTGCCCCTTGATGCCGAACTGCTTGTCGGCACTGGCCGCCTCGTCGCTCAGTGGCAGCGTCTCGTGAATGTTAACATCGATTTTATCGCCTCCCAGCGCATCCATCTCCCGCAGCGTGTTGATCAGATTGATGCGCGTTTGAGCATACGCTTCGGGCACCTCCGGGCTGATGTAAGCATCGATCACCACCTGCCGCCGGGCATCGAGCTCCGTCAGGAGCTTCTCGGTCTCCGGCGACAGCGAACTCAGCTTGGCGGCCGTGACATCGATGCGGGCCCGATTGGTGGCCTGCACCCGCGTGATAAGCAAATTGATGGCCAGAGCCGCCAGCACCAGCGACGTGGCGCGCAGCAGATAATGCCCCAGCATCGAAGTGCCATCGCGACCCCCCAGCCAATGCCGGCGGCCGATGAGCACCACGCTGACATACAGCATCACGCCGATAATCAGCAGAAAGTAACAGATGCCCGAGAGACTGATTACGCCTTGGCCAAAATCGCGGAACTTCTCCGAGAGGCTCCAGCTCTTTACGAGCGGGGCGTATTGCGGTTGGAAGATGGCATCGGCCGAAGAGGCAAACACCAGCGGCAGATTGAACAGCACGCCCAGGATGAAACCTACCGTGAGGTTGCTGGTCAGAAATGAGGCCACCATGCCGATGGAGAGCATGGCCACGCCCACCATCCAGTAGCCGAAATACGTTCCCAGATAGAGGCCGCCGTCAGGGGAACCCAAGCCCACAAGAAACACCAGCCAGTTGGCGATGGCCGAGAACAGGAGCGCCACGGTAAAGATGGCGACACCCGCCAGAAACTTGCCAAACACCACATCGAAATCGCCGGCGGGAATGGTGAGCAGCAACTCATCGGTCCCCTGCCGCCGCTCCTCGGCCCACATGCTCATGGTGATGGCCGGGATGAAGACCAGCATGATCCACGGCAGGTAGCGATTGAGTTGATCGAGATTCGCCAGGTTATTGCTGAAGAACTCGTTGGGCCAGAACGTGGCCAGGCCAATCAGCCACACGAACACGCAAATAAAGGCGTAGCCCGTGGGGTTGCTGAAATAGCTGACAAAGTTGCGTCGGAAGATAGCTTTGATGACGTGCGGTTTCATGGTTGGAACTCAATGACTGATTATAGATCTGGCGGCGCCAAAACTCGAAATCCGAAGCACGAAATCCTAAACAAGCACGAATGACGAGTGATGAAATGCTTCGCGATTTGTGGCTTCGTATTTCGGGATTTGTTTCGAGTTTCGAGTTTCGAGTTTCGGATTTCGTGCTTCTAGGCTACGCCTACGGTTAACTCCCGGAAATGTTCATCCAGCGTGCGGCCGTCTTTCGTGAGACCGCCCGTGGGTCCGTCGTAACGCAGGCGGCCTTCGCTGATGAACAGCACGCGGTTGCACATGGCTTCCACCTCTTGAAGAATGTGCGTCGACAGCAAAATGGTTTTGTCTTCTCCCAGCTTGCGAATGGTGTTGCGGACCTCGCGAATCTGATTGGGATCCAACCCGGCGGTGGGTTCGTCCAGAATCAACACGTCCGGCTCGTGCAACAGGGCCTGGGCCATGCCCACGCGCTGGCGATACCCCTTGGAGAGCTTGCCGATGGCCTTGCCAATCACGGCGCCCAGGTCGCACAGTTCCACCACGGCATCGATCCGGTCATGCTTCAACCGGGCCGACATGCCGCGGGCATCGGCAAAGAACTCCAGCAAACTGCGGGGCGTCATGTCCGGATAGAGGGGGCCGTTCTCGGGAAGATAGCCCAGTTTTTCGCTGCCTGCCAAACGGTCCTCGGCCATGTCGTGCCCGGCGATGCGGCTATGTCCGGCCGAAGGCGCCAGATAGCCGGTGAGCACTTTCATGGTGGTGCTCTTGCCGGCGCCGTTAGGCCCGAGGAACGCCACGACTTCTCCACGGCTGATCTTGAAACTCACATCCTCGATGGCCGTAAAGTCGCCATAATACTTGGAGAGATGCTCGGCTTCGATCATCGCCGGAGACGAACTATCGGACATCAGACGCTTCTCCCTGGAAGGCGGCAGGTGTGCAGGGGCGACCGTAACTACCGGCCGCCAGCAGAGTTCCTTGCCAATACCCGTTTGGCTTGGTGGCCCTATTCTCCTGATCCGGCCCCGACTGTCTAGTGGGTCGGGTACACAGAAGGTTGCCGTAACCCATCGCGACCTTGCACCAGGACTGACTGGCGTCGGGTAGCGACAACAGTTCCCTACACGCCCTACGCGATTCAAGGGAAAAAGGTTCGTTCAAGCGAGCGAGGGGAAAGCTGCGATAGCAGTTCCCGAGCAGAGGCCGCCGGGTCCGATGCTCTGCAAACCGCAGCGTTGACAGCAATTCGGGTGAATCCGGTGCTCAACACCGAAGCCAGATTTCCGCCTGAAATCCCGCCGATGGCAAATGCCGGAAGGCAAATCTCCGTCGCGACGGCCTGGAGCAGGTCCAATCCTGGGAAGGCGTCGAACTGCTTGGTCCCGGAAGGAAACGTCGGGCCCACGCCCAGATAGTCGGCCCCGTCGGCCACCGACTGGCGCGCCTGCATTAGAGAGTGGGTCGACACACCGATCAACGCTTCCGGTCCCACGATGCTGCGGGCATCCGCCACCGCGACCTCCTCTTGTCCCACATGCACACCATGGGCCTCGGCCAGGACGGCCAGATCGGGGCGATCGTTCATGATGAACAGCGTTCCTGTATTGCGAGTGAGCAATCGCAGGTGGCGCGCACGTTCCAGCAACTCACGATCCGTCAACTGCTTGTCTCGTAGTTGCAGAACATGCACTCCCGCCTCGATCAGAGATCGCGCGAGTTGCTCGAAGTCATCGAGCGAGGGGCAGCCGTCGATCAGAACATAGAGCCGCGCCGCGTGCAACTGCTCTCGGCCTCCGCCGCTCAGCAATACCCGCTGCTCCAGGGTATAGGTCTGATAACGCAGTTGCTCCAGATCGGCCGCCAGCGTCGGATCGACCAGCTTGGAATACTCCTCCAGGCTGCGCAAGGCTTCTTGGAGCCGCTTGAAGTTGGCGGCCAGCACCTGCGGCAGATCGGCCCGCGATTGTTCCGCCGGCGTGCTGATCGCGGTCCCCACGTCGCCGGTCGTATCCCGGTGGGCGAGCAATTCTGTTGCGGGCAAGCGATTCAGAAGTTGCGTGAGTTGATGCCGATGCGTCTTGAGGGCCTGCGACAATTCTCGATCGTTGCGAACAAAGCGCACGTAATCTTCGATCACGCGCAGGCCCTCGCGAGCCCGGTTGGCGGCGGCATCCAGTAAGCGCAGCAGCGCGGACGGAGGTGCAGAAGTAATAGCAGGGTTCTTCATATCGGAGGCGGGCACGAGACCAACGCAGATCACGGGTTACGCTTCTTGGTGCGTCCCTTCTTCTTGCGAGTTGGCTGTTTTCTTCGCAAGCCCCGTTCGCGCAGCCACTCGTCGGCCCACCCCAGATCGGCTCCCGCCGGCGGCGGTTCGGGAGCAGCCGCGTAATCGGGCGTGCCCTCGTAGCCCCCTTTGCGATAACACTGTTCGACGAGCGCTTGCAAATCCAAGGGCACGTCCGAATCGTCCGGGCGCAACGGGATCTTCACCGTCGGCAGCCGCTCCCACAACGGCATGGGGTAAACCTCGGCCTTGCCCCGACGCGTGGCTCGCCGGACGCAGGCCATGTACGGCGTGCGAGCGCGCGGCCTGAGGTGATCCAACGGAAACGCCAACGAGTGTTTCCCGTAGCGGTTCAGGTCGCTCTCGACCAGGTTGGCGTTCGAGGAACAGACTTCGCCCTGTTTGCGAAGGTATTGCTCGCGATTGGGGCCCGGAATCTTGTTGCTCGGACTGAGGAACTCAATCACCGTGACCACGCGGTTGCCGCTGGCCTGGTCGATAATCTCCAGAAACGTCTCCGTGACGGGTTCGCTCTCGACTTCCACGACCAGCGGCTCCGCCACCGCAGTTCCTCCCGCCGATTGCGTTTCCCGGCCGCGCTGCAATTGCGGCCGATATTCCACCACGCGCATATCCGGAAACAGCACGTGATCGCCCAAACCCATCGGCGTCTCCAGCAACACACGCTCCTGGACGCGGGCACGCAACGAGTTGGGCAGATGCTCCTGCAGTACGTCGCAGCCATAAATGATTAGACGAGCGTGGACATCGCGCCAGTGCGCTTCCAAATACGGGTCCATTCCGGGAAAGGGACTTGGCATTTGCCAGATCTCGCGAGAAGTGTCGTCCTTGTGTGCCTTTGTTGAGGTATACCACGCCGCGTGCAACGGATGAAGCACATCCCTCGCTTGCGCGTCGGGCTTGCCAAATCCTGTCTAGCGCGAAATGGTGGCCCCCGGGCGGCGCGTGAAGCTGTCGTTAGCAACTTCGGATGGCAGTGTCAGCGCTGTGCCGGGGCGAAGATGGTTGAAGTCGTCGCCGATCAGGTCCTTGTTCAACTCATAAATCTCAACCCACCGCGTGGCCTTGCCCAATTCGAAGCGCGCAATGTCGAACAGCGTGTCTCCCTCTTCCACGACATACACGCGACCGCCTCCGCGTTGCGAAGTCAGCCCCGACGCGCGCCCCGGCAAAGGCAAATGGTTCGGCCGCGGGCAGAGGTGGGGATACTTCTGCAGCAGCATCTCCGAGGCGGGCGTCGCCACGACGTCGCCCGCGCGCAACAGATCCGGCCGCGGATAACGGGCCTTGTTGTGCTCTTGCAACGCTTTGAAATAAGAGGCCGTGCCGTAGAGCTTCTCCGAGATCGTGGTGAAGCTGTCGTTGGGGGCAACCGTGTAGGTATCGCCACGTGTGACGGGCGAGGACTGGGTTCGCGCGGCACGTAAAGGAACTGTCGGCGTGAGAGGCGCCGTCGCCGGAGTGGTGCTCACACTGCGGGGCACTTCCTGAGCGGAAGTGCCCGACCAGCCCGTGCCGCGGGAATCGGTGCGCGGCGGCCCGCTTGTGGTGTTGATCGTGCCGCTGGAGGTAGTGGCGGGCAGACTGTAGCGGCTATTCGAGGGCCGCTGGATGGGCACGACAGGCTCCGCTGGTTCGACCGCGGCCTGCATCGGTTCCGTGGCATACCGCGAGTTGGGATTCGACGCGCCGAACCGGATGCGTGAGCCGGCCGCGCTGGAGGGAGTCTCGTCGGCCGGATCCGCTGCCGACGT
>JBGTDH010000303.1:0-2802 GCA_041748435.1 Pirellulales bacterium | reverse complement strand
GGATCGACCACCACCTGCACGGCATGTTGCCGGCGAAGCAGCATCTGCGTGCGGTCCATACCGGGCTTGAAGCTGGCCAGATCGCGATGGAACACGCCGCAGCGCTCAACCTCGATGAATCCGCTAGAAACATAACGTCGCAGCGCGTCGGCATCGGAGACCAGTACGCCGGGCAACTCGCTGCCGCCATACAGGCCGAGGTAAAAAGGGGTTAGTGGATGAATGCCGCCGCCGTAAACTTGCTGCGCGCCTCGGCTGCGGAGGTATTCCTCGGACCGCAGCAGTAGCTGCTGGCCAATGCCCTGGCGGCGATACTCGGGCCGCACGATGAGCATGCAGATTACGCCGCGCTGGTAGCTCAAGCTGGACCGATCTTCCGTGGGCCCGAAGCCCGCGTGGGCGAACCCGACGGGACGCCCCTCGTCCACCGCCAGGATCAGGCCGGCGTTCTCGAAGTAGGGCTTGGCCAGCACCAACTCCTCGAACAAGGCCGCCGACATGGGCTGCATCAGCCCGCGCTCCTGCGCGCGGGTCCGCCAGATCTCGGCCAGGGCGCGGGTATCGCGGTTGGTGAAGGAGCGGTAGGTAATCAACACGGGCCTCCACTCTCGCCATCCAAATCCACCAGCACCATCTCTCCCTCGACGCGCGCCGCGTAATGCGGCTGCCGCACCGTGGGGGCGAACTGATGCTGACCCGTGGTCACGTCGAACTGCCAGCCGTGCCAGGGGCAAGTGACAACGCATCCGGCCAGCATGCCCTTGCCCAACGGCCCGCCTTGATGCGGACAGATGCCGTCCAGGGCGAAGTAGCGACCGTCGACGTTGAACACCGCCAGCAGTTGACCCTCCGCCACCACCTCGCGCGCCGAGCCGGGGGGACAATCGGCCACTTGAGCCACGGGAATCCAACGAGGCATGGCGGCAAACTCAACTAGGCACGGGGCAGGAGCCAGGGCCAGAGATCCGCGGATATCGCGGATAAGAGCGGATGACGCGGATGAATCCAAGATTGTCTGATCCGCGTCATCCGCTTCGATCCGCGTCATCCGCGGTCTCTCCGTTCCTCTTGTATCTCGGAGTCGGGTTCTACGACGCCGCAGCTAATTATAGCGACTGCCCGTGGGAGCCGACTACGAGCATCAGGCGGCGAGCTGCTTCTTATGGGCGGGGCGATTGTCTTTCCAGCGGCGGTGCAGCCACCAGTATTGTTCCGGCGAGCGGCGGATCAATCGTTCCAGTTGGGCCGTGTACCAGGTGGTTAGCTCGCGCACGCCGGCCACTTCCGGGCCGCCCGTACGCGGATCGGCCACCGCATCGAGCGAAAGTTCGTACTCCAACGGACGCCCGATGCGCCGGCAACTGCCGACGACCACCGGAGCATCGTGATGCAGAGAGAATAGGGCGATGGCTTTATACGCCGAGGCCGGGCGGCCGAAGAAGGGCACCCAGCAGCCCTTGTCACCCGCCGATTGATCGGCCAGGAAGCCCACTACGCCGCGGCCGGCCAGCACCTCGACGATCCGGTGATAGTCGTCGTTCTTGGAGAGAATCTTCATGCCCGAGCTGCTGCGGAAGCCGGCCACCCAGCGATCGATAAACGGATTGTCCAGCGTGCGGGCCACGGCATGCATGCGGTAGCCGAATAGCGCCAGCACGTAGCAGCAAACCTCGAAGTTTCCGAAGTGGGCCGAGACCAGCACCATGGCGCGATCGTCCAACAGCAGCCGCACGAGCGTGCTGGCGTTGCGGCACGTGATGCGGCGCTTCCAGTTGGTGGCGTGAATCTGCCGCGCGGTATGCGCCACTTCGGCGGCGAACAGGAACAAGTGCTGCCACATGGCCAGGGCCAGGCGTTGGCGCTGGGCGTCGGAGAATTCCGGATACGCATGGGCGATGTTCTCCAGGATCACACGACGCCGGATGCGCAGGACGCTGTGAAACAGCCAGCCCAGAAAATCGGCCCCGCTCTTGCAGAACTCCAGCGGCAGCGCTTGCACCAGGCACAAGAACGCTCGCAGAGCCAGGTAGCCCAGGTATTGAAGTGATGGCCGCATCTCACCTGCCATTCAAGAGGAAGTCCGCGGCCGTATTCTGATGAACATCGCCGGGGAGCGGAAGATCAGATGGCAGGGGATGACGGCGTTGTGACTTCTTCGGCCGCCAATCGAGAGAGATAGGCACAAAAATCTGCATCCTCGCCTTGCAAGAGCCGCGGCAATTGCTGGCGGAAATCTTCGCGGCGGCACCACTCCCGCATGTCGTCTTCCCACGAAAGCCAACGGCGACGCTGGTGGACGGACATCTGCTCTTCATACTCCAGCAGGTAGGCCCGCTCGAAGACGGAAGTCAGAATCTCCAGCAGGGCCAGCATGCGCTCCTGCTGTTCTTCATTGAGGTCGGGCGTTGCCGATTGAGAGAGGAGCCGCAAATCAGGATTGGCGATCACCAGCTTGAGGAAATCCGAATAGGCGTCGGTCAGCAGCAGATATATTTCCTCTTCGTCGTTGAGTTGCTCCTTGCGCCGCTCGGCTACGAAGATGTAGATGGCCAGCGGGAGGCCGAAGACGGTGACGACGTAACTCAGCAGCTCAAAGAATTGCAGCCAATCCATCGGAGCATTGTAACGCGATCGAACTGGGACGACGACGGATGCTCGTGGGTCTCGATGACTCGGCGGCCGAAGCAGCCTTAATCGGCGGTGGGCATGCCCGGCGCTGGCCGCACGAGAACGCTGGCGGGTTGGTCATGGGCGGCCAACAGGCGCTGAACCGCCGCTTGCAACTCGGCGTCGTTGCCGCAA
>JBGTDH010000302.1:0-3265 GCA_041748435.1 Pirellulales bacterium | reverse complement strand
CACGCCCCGCCGCGGCTGACCCACGCCTTTCCACTTGCCGATATACGGCTGCAAGGCGGCCAGTGCATCCTTATCCCCTTGGAGCGCATCCGGCTCCGCCCCCGTGACGCTGATTGCCGCCAACGCGATGAGTACAAATCGACCGTAGCGATGCATGGCTGTCTCGTGGTTAGTCCGGCCGCCTCCAGTTCAACCCTGTTGTTGGCCAACAGTTTCGAGAAGCGGTCTGTTCTATGTGGAGTATACTCGCCGCTTGCCCGATGCGGCTGCGGATGTGATAATAACGCTTGGCTTTGGATCCCGGTGGACCTGGTCGGTGCTGCGCGTGTCGCGATTTATTTTGGCGTTTCTACTGTTGGATTTTCTCTGCCTCGCAGGCTGCTCGGGGGGCAGCCCTTGCTCGGTGTCGGGGCAAGTTACGTTCGGTGGTAAACCAATCCCCGAGGGGAATATCAAGTTCGATCCGGCCGAAGAGTCGCAAGGCTCCGCGGGTTCCGGCAAGATCCTGGATGGCCGTTTCGAGATTCCCCTGGACGCCGGCATGCACGCGGGTAAGTATCTGGTGTCGATCACGGCCAACAAGAAATCGGGGCGGACCGTGAAGCAGTTCGATTCCACGACCGCCAAGATGGAAGAGATCGTCCAATACATTCCCGATCGCTACAATCTACAAAGCCAGTTGCAAGCGGATTTGACTCCGGGGGAAAACACCCAGGACTTTGCACTAGACCGTTAGTCGCAAGACAAGTTTCTTTTAAAGCTGCAAGGACATTTATGAGCGTACGCAACGCTTCAAGACGGTTGGGTTTTACGCTGGTCGAACTGCTCGTGGTAATTGCCATCATCGGCATTCTGATTGCTTTGCTGCTGCCGGCCGTGCAGGCGGCGCGCGAGTCTGCGCGCCGTTCGCAGTGCGCCAACAATCTGAAGCAGTTCGGCGTGGGCCTGCACAATTATGAATCGACAAATAAGCACTTTCCCGCCGGGGCCGTGCGTTGGGACGTAGGCGCATCAGACACATGGTCTTCGACGGGGCTGTCGTGGATTGCCCGCCTCCTCCCCTACATGGAGCAGGAAGCCACGGCGGAGCAGATCAATTTTTCCACGCCGGAGGGTCAGACCGTCGCAGCGCCGGCGGTGCCCATTCGCATGCTGCAGCTTCCGATGATTCGCTGCCCGAGCGACCTCAAGGAGGTCCGCCCCAATACGTCGCATTCGCCGACCAACTATGTGGTGTGCCTGGGCAACGACGATCGCCCGGAAGTGTCTGTCAATCGCCAGGCCGTGCTGCCTTTGGTGCGCGTTGGCAGTGCTTTTCGGAATGAACGGCCCGTCAAGATCGCGCAGATTCTGGATGGAACCGCCAACACCATGGCGGTCTCGGAATGCATGGTCAATGCGCCCTGGGTCAAGCGTTATGGAGCGGATACCGGCGGATACAGCAATTGCCGCGCGGGCACCGCCGCGGCCATCAACAGCAATGTCGATGATGCGGGCAATACCAACTGGCAGAACGGCCGCGGCTTCTCGTGGATCAATGCCATTGAGAATCAATCGTGGACGTACAGCACCCACTTCCGGCCCAATGACGATGTAACGAAGACCCAGAAACACGAGTGTCACCAGTGGTCGCACCCCGGCACTTTTGCCGCGCGCAGCCGGCATCCGGGAGGCGTGCAGGTTTTGCTGGCCGATGGCGCGGTTCGCTTTGTGCGGGAGTCGATCTCCATCACCATTTGGCGCAACCTGGGTAGCCGACAGGGTGGAGAACCAGTGGTGGCGTTCTAGCGTGAGCGGCAGGCGCGCAGTCAATCGTGGCGCGTCCCGGCGGCCGAAGCTGCTATCGACTTCAGCTCCAGACAGTGGCTGGTTCTTGATTTGCTGGCTGGGCCTGGTTGTGGCCGCGGGTCTGCGCCCCGTGTCGAGCGATACGATCTATTGGCATCTCAGCCGAGGGCGCGCCGTCATCGCGGGACAAGGGGTGCCCAGCCGTGTGTTGTTGGCGGCCCCTTCGCACGCGGAAGCAGCATGGCTCGGCGGAGTGCCCCTGGATGCGGCTTATCGCGCCGCGGGCGATGCGGGTTTGATGATCTGGCGGTTAATCGCCTGCGGGACCATGGCGTTCGTTGCGTGGAGATTATTCGTAGACTGCCCATCGCCGCTGCGGTTGCTGCTGTCCGGCGCTACGTTGTTCGTTACATCATCCGCTTGGGATCCCTCTCCGGCATTCATTGCGATGCTATGCGCCTGGGCCATTGACCGGCGGGCGCATCGCCCTCTTGCCTGGCTCTGGCTGCCAATTCTGATCATCGTCTGGGCCAACTCTGCTCCGGCCGCAGTTCTGGGCATCGCGATCTTCCTGCTTCACCCTGGCGAGGAAGACGCGTGGCTGCGGCGTCGATTACCTACGCTGGCATTCATGGCGGCAGCGTTGTGCCTCACGCCGCGCGGCGGGTGGACCTGGCGGGACTCTATCCTCGAGACTGTCCCCCGTCTGGCGGCCAACTCCGCCGCATTAGCGCACACTCGCTTCCGGCCACTTTGGCTGGGAGACGACCTGCTGGGGCTGACCAGCTTGGGCCTGTTGCTTATGGCCGCTGGGGCGCTCGCTTGGCGATGGCCCCGCGCCAGCACTCGGTTCGTCCCTGCCGTGTTTGTAAGCTCTCTAGCGGCCTGGAGCTGCGAAGCCAATTTGCCTCTGGCGGGTCTGTGGTTGGCGATGGTGGTGGGCCAGATGACTCGGGAGGCAAGCAATGCTCCCGCGGGTCGTGCGACGCGCCTTCTTTCCGGCTGCCTGGCGGGTCTCGTCGCGCTGCTCTTGGCCAGCGGCCGCGTGCCGGGACAGCCGCAGCGCTTGGGCTGGGGTTTGGCGCCCCGCCTCGATCTGTCGGCGCTGGCAGAAGCATTGCAGACGGCGCATCGGGAAGGCGTCGCCGTTTGTTTGGATTCGCACGCCGCCGGCGTCGCAAGTTGGATGAGCGGCGGACGCTTGAAACCGCACGACGAAGCCGGTTGCGCTTTGTTGGAAGGCCGTTTGTCGGAGTTGGTGCTGCTCAAGGACGATTTGGCGCACGGACGCGAGGCCAGTTATTTCCGAACGGACGGGTCCGAGGGCGGCTGGCGCGCGGCGCTGGCGGCGCATCACCCGGTCGCGGTGTTCGTGCCGCTGGAGCGCACGGAGATTCAGGCCAGCCTGGCCGATTCCGCCTGGCGGCCCTGGTCTCTGGCTTCCCATGTGCTCCCTTACGGACGAGCGGGCGATTTG
>JBGTDH010000301.1:0-7929 GCA_041748435.1 Pirellulales bacterium | reverse complement strand
GCTCCGCGCCATCGGCCCCGCTGAACACGCGGACGTGCGGCCCGCCGCCGGCGCCAGCCCCGGTGACGATGTCGTCACGGCCATCGCCATCCACATCGGCCGCAGCCACAAACACTCCGCCGGAGAACGCCGGGTGATAGGCAAAAAAGCCGAGCAGCTCCGTGCCATCGAGTCCGTTGAACACTCGCACATGCGGCCCCCCGCCCGGGCCGGGTGCAGTCACGATATCGGACGTGCCGTCGCCGTTGATATCTCCCGTCGCCACCCGCACGCCGCCGGTGAACGCCGGATCGTAAGCCAAGAAGCTCCTCAGCGTGCCGCCGGTCTCACCATCGTGCAGCGTGACCCGCGGCTCTTGGCCGGGACCGCTGGCCACCACGGCGTACGTGTTTTGCGGATTGACGATCTCCACCTCGACCGTGGCCGACAGCGTGCCGCCTCGCACGGCGTACGTGAACGAATCCTTTCCGAGATAACTTGCCCACGGCGTATAGAGAACATGTGAACCATCGTCCGCGATGGTCACGGTTCCATACAACCCCTGCGTGACTGTGGCCACAGCGAGGGTCGCCTCGGACCCGGCTTGATCGTTGGCCAGGACATCGAGCAGGGCCTGACTGTCTTCGATCACCGTGACTTGATCCACGACGGGCGTGGGGAATGCCAAGAGGCGTGCGAAGATACCGTCATGAGAGCCGTCAGGCTCGCTCCACGTGACGACAAATTGACCGCTGGTTGTGGAAGCGGCCGACGCTTCATGGGCATTGCCGATCAAGAACTCGCCGCCCAGCAACTCCCCCGCGGCGCTGAACGCTTGTGCCTTGGAATTCCACACGATCAGAAAGTTGCCCTGGGCATCGATGGCCACATCACTTTGCCGAAGGCCAGAGGCCGAGTTCAATCGCAGCTCACTTCCGACAAGATGTCCCTCGGCGTCGATTCGCTGAGCGTAGACTCCGTTCGAATCGTCCGTTGGGTTGATGTCGTTCCACACGACAATGCTCGGGCCAGCGTCGTTCATCGCGATGGCGGGGTTTGGGAAGTGAAGATCTTGTGTGGTATTGATCCGCAGGATGTCACCAAGCTGCTGACGCTGGGCATCGAACCGCCGTGCCAGAATGTTAATCGGGCCCTGCTCGTAGTCATCCCAAACGACCACGAAATTGCCGGTCCCATCGATTCCCACCGTTGATGCAAAACGGCTAGAGGCAATCTCAATGGCTGGACCTCTGGCGTGACCGTCGGCAGAGTAACGTTGAGCGAGGATGGTGGTGTCGGACTGGCGGGTATAGGTCAACACAACTTCGCCTTGTGAATTCATCGCGAGCGCTGGATGAACGGTCGACTCGCCCCATTCAGGCATCGTGACCTGGAACTCGTCGCCCATCGCCGTACCGCCCGCGGCAAATCGACGCGCGTACACACTGCGCCCGGGAATCCGGGGATGCTGGCCCTCCCATGCCACCACAAAGTTCCCGGCCGCATCGCTGGCTACGGTCGGCCGGGACTGCCCGAGATGTGCCGACGTATTGACCTGGAACTCGGGCGTTCGCGGACTTCCATCCGCATGGAAGAGCCGGGCAAAGACACCGGCCTGGCTCCCATCTTGTCCGTAGCTCGTCCATACGATCACGAAGTTGCCTTCAGCGTCAGCCGCCACGTGCTTGGCGGCTGACTCGTCGTCATGATACTGATCATCGAACGTGGTCGTATTGACACGGATGGCAGCCGGGGGAAAAGCAGCCGGCGGCGTTTCCGGAGGTGCCTGCGGCCCGGTGTCGACCGGATCAGCATCGAAACGCTGAAACTCAATCTGCACTCCGCTGGACGGGTGCGAAAAGAGCCGATTGCTCCACGCGACGACCATGTCGCCATGACGATCCGCGGCAACTTGATAGGAGCTGTGCAGACCCCTTCCCTCGACCGGATGCGAGACCTGGGGGCCGAAGGGAATGCCGTCACGGGAATACTGTTGGAGGTAGATCAACAGCGGGTATCTGGGATAATTCGTGCTGAATGGGACCCGCGTCCATGCCACGGAGAAATCTCCGCGCTCCGACACAGCCAGACCCGCCAGCCTCATTTCTCCGAGTTGCAGTTCGGGACCCAGTGGATTGAGATTCGAGTCAAACCAGCCGGCGGACCAATCGCTAAAGGATGTCCGCCATGCGATCAGCAGATTGTCCTCGCCGTCCCGCGCGACGTTTGGCTCGGACTGGCTTCCGGCGCGAAGCTGGTGGATCACGCGTGCCGGCGCTGTCGATGCTCCCAACGCATCGAAGCTCTCGGCCCACACGTCGAGTTGATCGATTCCGATATTGATCCCGAACTGTGCCCACACAACCGCCGCCTCGCCCGTGCCGCCGACCGACACGACGGGCTCGTAGAGGGGCCGCGTTGCCTCCACCACGACTCGTTCCGGCGACGAGGGTTCTCCCAATCCGCTATAGCTCCGGACATACAAGCGGTGAGATGTGGACGCAGAAGTGGTCCACGTGACCGCAAACTCCCCACCTTCGTTGACGTCGACGTCACCGAGAAGCAGGGAAGGCGGTCCCGCGGCGACCAGAATCGTGGGAGCAACAGCTTCACCCTGGCTGTTGTATCGGATCGCTTGAATCGAGCCGGTCGAGTGAGTGCGCACGTTCCAGGCGATCAAAAACCCGCCGGAGGCATCCAGGTCGACCTGTGGCGCCCGGTTCGACGATTGCACACCTGATGCCACAACGATCTGATCGCCCTGACTTTCGCCACGAGCGTTGAAGCGGCGCGCGACCACGTTGAATGGGCCGTCGTTCGCGGTGCTTTCCGATTCCGACCAGGCGACGACATAATCTCCGTCTGCGTTCAACGCGACGGCGTGCAGCGCGTCGAACGGATCGAACGGAGCTTGGAACGGTTGACTCACCACGGTCTCCGGGCCTACGGCCGCAATCGACAGAGCCAGGCGAGAGGCTCGAATGTCCGGCGAATATGCGAAAAGCGAGCGGAGGGGCGGGAACTACGGGCGGGGGAACGAGGCGTGCGGCGTCGAAACGAAAACGGCATTCTTGTTTGGGCCTCCCAGGCCAAGGTTAATAATCCAACAGCGGCGGGAAACGACGCGCCCGAAGCTGGACGGCCAGATGCCCATGCAGAAAGGAGGGGAGACAATGTCTCCGATCCAAGGCCTGATTCGGCCATCACCCTGCCCGCGGATAGAAAGTTACTGCCCCGCAGAACGATATACAGTCACTGGCAAGCAGGCAAGAGTTCACAACTCAAGCAAGTCTTCGAATTCGGGGCGGTAGCGGGCGTCGAGGTGGGGGATGAAGTAGAAGTGGGGGTCGGAGCGGCGGCCGGTGCCTTCACGCTGAATGCGACCGTCCGCGAGGGCGCGGGCGAGGCATTCTTCCAGATGCACCGGGTGCGGCTGGCCGGCGGCGGGGGGCCAGTGGCGCAGGAGTTGCGCGGTGGTCATCTGGCGCGGCGGGGGGACGGTGAGCAGGTGCTGGATGATCGGCCAGTAGTCGTTCGCCGGGTCGGGGGGAAGCGTCTCCCATTGCGGCGGCAGCTCGGCCAGCCAGTAGCGGTAGGGATCTGCCCTCGAGCCGGCGCCTTCGCAGATCAGCAGGTTCTGCTGGACCGCGCGGTCGAGGATCCGCCAGAGCGTCATGGGAGCGGGGGCGGAGGCCTTGGCCCGCCAGGCGGTGAGCAGCTCCTGCCGCGTGAGCTTTCGGGGCGGGAAGGCCAGGAGCCGCTCGATGGCCGGCCAGTGCCGCGAGAAAACGTCTTCCGCTTCGCTGTCGGGGAGGGCCCGATAGTTTTGCCCGTCTGCGGAAAGCTCGATCAGTTGCTGGCGCGGCGTCTCCTCGAACCGCGACCAGGCGGCGATGCGGCGGCGGCGATCGGTCTCCAGCGCGCTTCCCAGCAGGCTCATTTCCAGGATGATATCGACGAAGGCACAGAGCGCTCCCACGCCGCGGGCCAGTTGTCCGGCCGCGGCGGTTCCCTTGGTTGGATGATGCAGCACCAGCACGGCCTGCCCTTGCTGCGTCAGCCGCGACAGCCGCGACAACACGTGCAGCATAGCGGCCGTCTGATTCTCGGTCCCGGCGGGCAACAGCGCGGCCAGCGGATCGAGGATCACAACATCAACGCCACGCTCGCGCCCCAAGTGGGCCATCCGATCCACGAGCGCGTCCCACGCTGCCAGAGTTTGCTGGCCCGCCAGCGGCCGGCTGAAGTAACAGAGTCCCTCGCCGAAGCCGAGCTTCTCGCTGCGGCGCTGCCAGAGATCGAGCGGCTCTTCGGTGGCGATGGCGACCCGCGCGGGCTGAATGGTCTGGCCGGCCAGCTCGCCGCCGCGCGTGATGCGGGCGATGAGGTGAGAGATGAGCGTGGTCTTGCCGGCTTTCCATTGGCTGGTGAGCAACGTGACCGCGCCTTTGGCCAGGTAGCCCGGCCAGATCCAATCGACGCGGGGCGTAGGGCGTCCGGCCAGCTCGGCGTGCCAGGTTTCTCGGGGATCAAGCTCGGTGGAGGCGGTCGACACGGGGATCATCCTGAACGGTGGCGGTGTGTTAATATACCTATGTATAGTATTTTGTCAAGGGCACTTTGTGGCGAAATGCGATCGGCGAGCGCTGGATAAGTTCGTTCGGCGATCGTTCGGCGGGGTGTCGGAACACCGAATGATATGAATCGGGGATGGCGACCTGGGGGCTGCCGGACGGGATTTAGCCGTACATGCTTGAAAGTCGGACCCGTTGCCCCCTCGCGCGCCTGGATTTGGGCAGACTTTGACGGTTATTCCCTGCCTCCCGATAAATCTGCTCCTGCGTGGCGTGCCCGGACGATCGATTGTAGGACGTGATCGCTCGGAAGCGATTGCAGTGCCGTTGCAGATGCTAGCGATTCTTCGCGGCAGTAGACGGCCACGCCGGGGGGAGGGCATCGTACAGCCTGCCCGGTCCCACGGCGCGGGACCGTTGCGAGGGCGCAACAACGGGCTGTCTAAACCCGTAGGCGAAGACTTTACTCGCTACAAGGAGCCGTGCTCATGGCGCGCGATATTAACAAGTTCTTGTGTCGACTCGCCCTGGGGTCGACGCTGTCGCTGGCAAGCTTTCCCGCAGGGGCGGAAGAACCCCGTGCTGCCCGCGAAGCGCATATCCAGGTGCAAGTCAACGATCAACCGGGGGAAGCCTTGGCGGCGGACGCCGACTCTCCCGCTCCGCTGGACGCGACCGAACCGGCCGGCCGGTTGGACAGCGAGTTCCAGACCGAGGTCATCACCGAGCGTTACCCCAGCCGCGCTGTAAAGACAGAGCGGCACGTGGCTCAAGACGGTGAGAGCAATTACTTCAACCACGGTCCCTGGAGCCAATGGGACGAAAACGGCGTGCTGAAAGGCTCGGGCGAGTATCGCAACGGCCGCCGGCATGGCAAATGGGTCCGCTGGTTTAATGCCGGCGAAGGCAAGATTCTCTCGTCCGCTTTGTATAAATCCTTTGAGGCTCCGTTCGTGGCCGAGGCCACTTTTGTCGATGGCAAGATGCAAGGCACGTGGAGCATCTTCGACACGCAAGGCCGACTGGCCAGCGAGTGGCAGTTCCAGGACGGGGAGCTCCACGGCAAGAGCGTCTGGTACTTCCCCAGCGGTCACAAGCAGCGTGAAGTCGACTATCAGAACGGCCAGATCGAGGGCCAACTTCTGGAGTGGACCCTCGAAGCCGAGAAGCCCGTCGTGAAGAATGGCCGACCCATCGGCAAGCCGGGAGAACCGGTCCATAAGCTGGTCACGAAGTCCAACTATCAGAACGGACGGCGGGAATCGGCTCACACAGACTTCTACAGCCCTGGCGTGAAGAAGGCCGAAGGTTCCTACCTGTTTGCCAAGGAAATCACCAAGACCAACTACGACTACTGGAACGGCGACGTGTATTCGTCTGTCGTCGGCAAGGAAGGCGTCAACCAGCGTCATGGCAAGTGGACCTGGTGGTATAAAGATGGAGGCAAGCAGCTCGAAGGCGAGTTCGATGCCGACAAGGCGGTGGGCACGCACGTCTGGTGGCACGCCAACGGCCAGAAGCAGGCCCAGGGCGAATTTGAGAACGGCCGCGAGACCGGCAAGTGGATGTGGTGGCACGCCAACGGCCAGAAGATGACCGAAGGCCAGTTTGCCAACGGCACGCAGTCCGGACGCTGGACCCGTTGGAACGAGTTGGGCCTGGTGGTGGAGTCGCACGACTACGACAAGGTGCAATTGGCCGAAGAGCGCCAGCCCGCACCGGCGGCCGAAGTCGATGGGGCGCCGCCCGCCGAGCAGCGAGCTACCGCGCGTCAGCCGCGGCCGATGAAGATTGAATCGGCCCGCCGTCTGCCGCCTACCCGGGCGCAGCTCAAGTAGTTGTTCTTTTACCGCCAGGGCGAGGGTTCTCGCCAGGGCGCCACGGGCTTGCTCCCCTTCGCCAGACGCTTTAGCGCCGGACATCCCGCCAGTCCTCGTAGCGCAGCGTTTGCCAAAGCCCGTGGCGCCCCGGAGCGGTTAGTCGCCGGAGGCGTCGGGAGCCGCCATCCCTGCTCGATGGTATTGCAGAACCGTGCGATCTGGAACCGGCTCGCCGCGGCCTATCGTGGGGAGCATTGAGGTCTGCTGAGGTGGAGCGCGATTTTCTCCATGACCCGTTTGTTCTCCATTTGTTCTCACGTTTGTTCTCCAAAAAGTGGGCACTCCGACCCGACTCACGATGTAGACGGCACATTGCCAGCTTTATCCGAACTGGCGGTCCCGTAGCGATTGTTAATCCCAGTGTTCCTGGTTGGAGACCTGCTTAGGGAGCCAAGGCGAACCTCTGAACCAAACTCGAACCAAGCAGTTAACATTGTCGGGGGTTCCGGTGCGGCTGGGATCTTGCGGAATGAGCCTGATTCCCGGTGCCTCGGTTGGCTCTTGCCATGGACGCCACTTCGTCAGTGACAGGCGCCGCCCGCAGACGGCTGTTTGGATGCCAGAACTCTCACCCTCTCGGGCAACGCGGTGCATGCAAGTTAACACATCCGTCAATCATCGGCACCTTCGTTGCGGCTGGGCTTCCCACCGGCCGCGGGGTTAGATACTGTCCGAAGCCCATGAGAGCTGCCAGCATCATCGTCGCCGCGCATTTAGTCTTTTTCTTGTCCGGGTGTAAGGCCACAGAGGCATTGTTCGGATTGTTTGATGGCTCTGGCAGCGGAGGTCCAGCCGGCTTCGATCAGGCTGCCGCCGATCGGAGCGCGCGCGAGAGACAGGAAGAAGCATGGAAAAAGCAATGGCAGCACGACTCAAAGGAGAAAACCCCGCCAAGCATGCTGAACTTCTGGGAGCGTGAGCGCCGGGACGAGGCCTGGAAGCAGCACTGGGGAGATAACCCCGACGACAATCCTCAGATGACCGAGGCGTTTGCGGAAAAGTGACCCTGTACAAACTGGTCAACATGCCGCCCTCGTCCGGTCATCACCGCACGTCGTAGCACCAGAGCTTACGGGGATCCCGGAGGTAAGACCGGGGCGAAAACGCGCGGCGAAAACGGGATACGTGCAATACGCGGGGAAAAAGGCCGGCGCAGGGCTTAAAAGTCACCGTCGCGCGATAAGCCGGAAGAGTTCGCTCCGCGTACTCCCGGCAAGCCGTTCATGGCGGCCTACGCCGACTATATCATCAACAAGAACCGCTCCCTGGGTTCCGGCGGCCAGCTCGAAGGCGTGCGCTCCGAGCTCGCCACGCTTCGCGTGTAGCCGAGCAAGGGCATCAGCAGCGCGGGCTCAGCGACCCCAGGCCAAGCGGAGGCGCTGCGCGGCGGCGAATTGCTTGTTCCAAGTCGCGGCGCGCTGCAGCACTTCATCTGCGGCAGTTTGACCGGCGCGTTTCGCGAACTGCTGAGCTTCGTCGAATTCCCCAGCTTCGGC
>JBGTDH010000300.1:0-2039 GCA_041748435.1 Pirellulales bacterium | reverse complement strand
GTGTTCATCGCTGCACACGCCGACAGCAATGCCCCCGAAGTGCCGCGTATCCGCAATCTCGACCGGGCCATCGCCAAAGGAGAGCAACTGTGCGCCCTCGACGTTGTGCTCCGCCAACAACTGCTCGAACACGACGCGCTTCGAGAACTTCAGAGGATCGCCGACGCCGCCATAGATGTGGCGGCCAAATAGCGGCGCGATTCCCAGCAACTGGGCTTCCTCACGCACCCGCTCGATGACCGTAGAGCTCAGAATGATCGGCGTGACTCGATGTTCGATCAGATGCTCCAACAACGGTCGTGCGCCGTGCAGCAGATAATCGTCCGTCGTGGCGACGCCCGCGCGAATTTCTTCTGACCGCTGCACGATGGCGATATCCAGCCGGCGTTGATATTCGGCCCGCAGCCATTCCGGCTGGGGCACGGCCTTGCCCCTTTCTGCCGCGATCTCGGCAAAGCGGCGCATCTGAAAGATGGTCGGCTTGCCGTTAAGGCTCAGGATCTCGCGTTCGAGCATCTGCTCGAACGCCACCGCGGATTCGCCCACTGTCGGGGAGAGGTGCTCGCAAAACACGTCCCGCATGATCGCCGGCCACCCGTGCCGCAACCAGGAGAGCGTGCCATCGAAATCGAACACTACCAGGGCAATGTCGCGTCTCTGGCGGGGACGCACCCACTCCATGCCAAGCGTCGAAATCTGCGGCTGAGTCATGCCCACGTTATACCGAGAGCGCGCAGAAGCGGAAGGCCCGCTTGTCTTGCCCGCGGTTTGCATGGGTGCTTGAGTGTCCGCGCCAAAAAGGTTACAAGGCAGCGTGGCCACCAAATCCAAAAGCAGCAAGAAGACCGATGCGGCGCACGACAACGAACGTGTGATTGCCATGAATCGCCGCGCGCGGCACGAGTACGAGGTGTTGGATTCGCTGGAGTGCGGCATCATGCTGGTCGGCAGCGAAGTGAAGAGCCTCCGCACCAGCAAGCTTTCCCTGGAAGAGGCCTACGGCCGGGTGCGGGAGGGGGAAGTCTGGCTGATGGGGTGCGATATCCCCGAGTACACGCCTGCCAACCGCTTAAATCACGATCCCAAGCGGCCCCGCAAGCTGCTGATGCATCGCCGCGAAGTGCTCAAGTTTGCCAACCGCGCCTTCGAGCACGGTCTTACGCTCGTGCCGCTGCGGATGTATTTCAAGGAAGGGCGGGCCAAGGTGCTCTTGGGCCTCTGCCGCGGCCGCAAACTGTACGACAAGCGCGAAGCCATGAAGAAGGCGGACGTCAACCGGGATTTGCAACGCGCGATGCGCAGCCGCTGAACCGTCCCTTACCAGAGCGGTTCTGAGTTGTAAACATGCGCGCATGTGACGACCTTAGACGCTAAATGCATGCAGCCCGGCTGCGCTTGCGCACAACCGGGCTGCTGCATCGAGATCGCGGCGAAAGGTTATTCGCAGCAGCCGGCAGTGGCCGGTGCTTCGCTTCCCGTGCGCGTCAGCTTCTGACCGGGGAAGTTGGCCGCCGGGTAGAGGTCCCACAAGCCGTCGGCAGCGTTCATGGCCACCACCAGCGCCATGTTGGGCTTCTCGATCTTCTTCTGCGCGGCCTGCATGCCGTCGCCGCGATCGAATCGCACCAGCAGCGGATACTCGCTGGAGTACGTCATCCGGCCCCCGGCGGGCACCTCCGCCTCTTTGTTATCGATGGCGTAGCAGAAGGCGTCCGGGTTGCCGCCGTTGTCGATCGTGACTTGGAACTTCTGGTTGTACAGATCCCAGCCACGCTTGCCGCCCCCGAACATGTACGTCCCCTTGTTCAACGTGTAACGGGCCAGGCCGTACTTGGCGCCGCGATCGAAGCTCACTACCCATGCCTGTCCCTCCGGCAAAGCTTGCTTGAAGCTCGGCGTCAGGCTGTAGTTCTTGTTGGATAGCACGTATTGAATCGTGGCGCGGTTCTCCTCGGGGTTCATCAGCAGCACGCCATTCGTTACGCGCTTGGCCACATCGGCATCGGACTCGGGCATCGCCGGTCCTACGCCCAGCGGCA
>JBGTDH010000299.1:0-3180 GCA_041748435.1 Pirellulales bacterium | reverse complement strand
GACCTCCGCGATCTCGACGAAGACGGCGCTTATCTGGGGCATCTGGCCGCCGTCGATGCTCCGGAGCACTCCGGCGCGACGGTCAATGTCGTCGGCAAGGGGACGCCCGCCGCCAAGGCCGGGCTGCAAGTGGGCGACGTGATCACCGGCTTCGACAACAAGCTCATCAAAGAGGCTTATGAATTGCGTGCGGCCCTACGTGCCGCACGGCCAAAGCAACAGGTTGCTCTCCGGGTGCGCCGCGAAGATGCCGAGCAAACGCTGACGGCCACGCTCACGCAAACGCCCTTGCAGATCATTCGGCCGGAGCGGGATGGCAAAGACCCCGCCTCGCTGCTGCTTACGTTGCAGCAGTTGAACGATCGTCTGATCTCGCGCGACCTGGGCGCGCAAACGCGCGAGCCCGAGGGGGCCGCGGGCGCTCAAATCACGCAGATCACGGCCGACAGCCCGGCCGCCAAGGCCATGCTCCGCGTGGGCGATGTCATCACGCAGATCGACGACCACGAAATCGAGAACCCTTTCGACCTGAAGCGCATCGTGGACGTCACGCCGGTTGGCACACTGCTGCTGTTGACTCTGCTGCGAGACGGGCAGCAGTTGAAGGTCGAGTTGCAGATGCCGGCCGAGATCGAAGGACTCTCACTTCGCACCGGCGCCTGGCAACTCGTCAGCAGCGACGTTGAGCAAGCCGCGCTGCGCTGGACCTTGCCGGCGGAGGGCATCGAGATCGTCAAGCGTTTCCGGCTGGCCAAAGCCGATGATCAGAAAGCCGGGCGCGACTTCCATTTGACCGTGGAAGTCGAGATCAAGAACACCAGCGACGCGGTTCGCAAAGTGGCCTACCAGTTCGATGGCCCGACCGGATTGCCCACGGAGGGCTGGTGGTATGCCAGCAAGATCAGCCGCGATTGGGGCGCGGTGGGCGTGCGCGATGTGGCGGTCTGGTTTCGCGGAGAGCATCCCGTGCTCTTGGCTGCGACAAACATCATCGGCAGCGATGTCAACCTGGCGATGCCGGAAAAGAATCCGCTGGCGTACGCCGGCATCGATGCGCAGTACGTGGCCGCCGCCTTGCTGCCGCAGCGTCAGGCGGCAGACGAGCTGTGGTTCTCCGAAATTGTGCCCTTGCGCGTGGGACCGACGCCCACGGATAAGAATCGCCGCAAGCTGGTGAACACGTCGGTCCGGCTGGTCAGCCAGACCCAGGAACTCTCTCCGGGCAGCCCGCCTCTGAAGCACGAATACGTGTTCTTCGCCGGTCCCAAGCGGCCCGAGCTGTTGGCCCGTTACGAGCTGGGCGAGCTGGTTTATTACGGTTGGTTCGGCTGGGTGGCCAAGCCCATGCTCTCCATCCTGCATCTGTTTCACGCCCTGGTGGGCAGCTACGGGATTGCAATTATCCTGCTCACGGTGCTGGTGCGCGGCTGCATGTTCCCCTTGAGCCGCAAGCAAGCGATCAGTGCCCAGAAGATGCAGGAGCTGCAACCGGAGCTGAAGAAGCTGGGCGAGAAGTACAAGAAAGACCTGGAAGCTCGCAACAAGGCGCAGCAGGAGCTGTTCAAGAAGCACAACTACAACCCGTTGGGCGGCTGCCTGCTGATGTTCATTCAGTTGCCGATCTTCATCGGGCTGTATCGCTCGCTGATGGTCGATGTGGAGCTGTGGCAGGCGCCGCTCATTCGCGGTTTGCAATGGTGCTCCAATCTGGCCGCCCCCGATATGCTGTTCCGCTGGCGCGAGTGGATGCCGACGTTCCTCTCCGACGAAGCCGGCTGGTTGGGGCCGTATTTCAACATTTTGCCGATCTTCACCATCGGGCTGTTCCTGTGGCAGCAAAAGATGTTCATGCCGCCGGCCACGGATGAGCAGACCGCCATGCAGCAGAAGATGATCAAATACATGATGATCTTCATGGGCGTCATGTTCTTCAAAGTGGCCAGCGGACTGTGCATTTACTTCATTGCCTCCAGCCTGTGGGGCATTACCGAGCGGAAGCTGCTGCCCAAGACGCTGCTCAAGAAGCCTTCCGATGCCGAGCCTCCGACGCCGTCGCGCGTGGCAAAGACCGGCCCCAGTGGCAATGGGAGTGGCAACGGAAACGGCTCGACCTCGCGCTCGCGCAAGAAGCAGCGCGGCAAATAAGCCGCCTGCAGACGGTGATGCACCTCTCCGACGATATCGCCGCGGTTGCCTCGGCGCCCGGCGGCGCTCTTCGCGGGATTGTGCGCATCAGCGGGCCCCGCGCGATCGAGATCGCGCTCCGCAGTTTTGAGGGAGACGTGCCGACGCCGCTGATTCAGCCCACGGCGCTGTGCGGCTCGTTGCGGCTCCCGGAGTTGCACTCGCCGCTGCCTGCGACGCTCTACTGTTGGCCCGATGCGCGGAGCTACACGCGGCAGCCGACGGTCGAGATTCACACCCTCGGCTCGCCGCCGCTGGTGCAATTGGTGTTGGAGCACGTCTTGCTGTCCGGCGCGCGATTTGCCGAACCGGGCGAGTTTACCCTGCGGGCTTTCCTGGCTGGCCGGCTGGATCTGACTCAGGCCGAGGCCGTGCTGGGGCTCATCGATGCCCGCCACCAACGGCAGTTCGATACGGCGCTGGCTCAACTAGCGGGCGGATTGTCCCGGCCGCTGCGTCGCTTGCGGGAACAGCTTCTGGAACTGCTGGCCCACCTGGAAGCCGGCCTCGATTTCGCGACCGAGGATATCGAATTCATCAGCGCTGCGGAGTTGGATGGTCAATTGCGCCTCGCGGAAGACGAGGTTTCCGCCGCGGCCGCCCAGATGCAAGATCGCCGCGAGACCGACGACGTGCCGCGCGTGGTGCTCTACGGCTGGCCAAACGTGGGCAAGAGCAGCCTGTTCAACGCCCTGGCCGGACAGGAGCAGGCCCTAGTCTCCCCGCAGTTCGGCACCACGCGAGATTATCTCGCCGCGCAACTCCGCCTGGACGGCATGCCGTGCCGCTTGATCGACACCGCCGGCGTCGAGCATTCGGACAGTGGACCAACCATCGCGGCGGCGGCCCAGCGCCTGCGCGACGAGCAGCAGGCCGCGTCGCAACTGAACATCCTCTGCCTGGACAGCACGCGCGTGTTGAACGATTGGGAACGCCAGGAATTGCTCGATGTTCAGGCCGCGACGCGGCTGGTCGTGCTTACCAAGACAGACGGCC
>JBGTDH010000298.1:0-4859 GCA_041748435.1 Pirellulales bacterium | reverse complement strand
GGCCCACTTCGCGCGTATGCAGCACCGCTGCCGCGGGGCCCAGTTCCTGGCGCACCAGGTTCAGCGCCGCCTGCATGCTCTTCGCTCGAAAAGTTCTGACTTCCATGTCTGGCACCTTGTCACCCCGTCATCTTGTCATCTTGTCACGGCTCACGCCTCACGCCTTGCCCACCAGATCGGCCGCCATCCCCAGCGATTCGATCAACGTATCCCGCGTAATTTCGTTGTAGCTCAGCACGACCAACTGCGGCAGATGCGGCGCGGTGATCTGCTTCAGACCCGCGCGAATCTGCGGACTCACGAGCACCACGGGCGGATGATTGGCACGCACCAGCTTGTCGACTTCCTTGCCCAAGGCGCGGCAGGTGGCATCCACGGCCTGCGGAGACAATCGCACAAACAGCCCCCGCTCGCTATGCTCGATTCCGGCCCGCAAGCGATCTTCCATGGCCGGGTCCAGCGTCACCACGTGCAGACGGTTCTCCGCGTCGCGGTAGCGGCCGCAGATCACGCGTGCCAGCCGATGCCGCACGTGCTCGGTGAGCAGCACGGGATCCTTGGTGCGCGGCGCGTAATCGGCCAGTCGCTCCAGGATTGGCCCAAGCTGCCGGATGGGCACTTGCTCGCGCAGCAGCATCTGCAAGATCTGCTGCACCTCGCCCAGCTTCATCAGCCCGGGGATCAGCTCATCGACCACTGCCGGCGAGCCTTGCTTGAGCTCGTCGATCAGATGCTTCGTGGCATCACGCGTGAGAATCTCATCGGCATGGCGGCGCACCACTTCGCTCAGATGCGTGGCCAGCACGCTCACGGGCTCGACCACCGTGTAGCCCAGCATCTCCGCCTGATTGCGCCCGACGGGCTCGATCCACACGGCCGGCGTGCCAAAGGCCGGGTCTTTGGCCGGAATGCCGTTGATCCGGCCGCTCGTGATGCCGGAATCGATCGCCAACAGCATGTTCGGAAACACCAAGCCCTCTGCCACCGGCACATCGGCGATCTTAATGCGATACTGATTCTGCTCCAGGCGGAAGTTATCGCGAATGCGAACCTTGGGAATGATGATGCCGATCTCGGCCGCCATGTTCTGGCGAATGCGCGTGATGCGATCCAACAGATCGCCGCCCCGCGACGGATCGGCCAGACGAATCAGACCCACGCCAATCTCCGTCTCCATCGGATCGACCAGCAGATACTCCTCGATCCGCTCCGGCGCGGGCTTCTTCTCCTCCGCCTTGGCTTTGGCGCGGGCATCCGTCTCCTCGCGCCGCTTGCCACGCGTCATCACGAACGCCATGGCAATCAACGAGCCCCCCAGGCTGATCAAGGGCACGGCCGGCAAATTCGTAAACACGAGCACGCCCAGGAACGCGCCGGTCACGGCCAGTGCCCGCGGTCGCGAAAAGATTTGCGAGATGAACTCGACCGGCAAGTTCGTATCGTTGCTCGATCGAGTGACCAGCAAGCCGGCCGCCAGCGAGATCAAGAACGCGGGCACCTGCGTCACGAGACCATCGCCGATGGTGAGCTTGGTGTAAACCTCGGCCGCTTCGGCCAGTGGCATGCCCGCCTCGAGCACGCCGATCGCCAATCCGCCGACAATGTTAATCACCGTGATCAAAATGCCGGCAATGGCGTCGCCGCGCACGAATTTGCTGGCACCATCCATCGCCCCGAAGAAATCTGCCTGCCGCGTGATTTCCTGACGGCGGCGTTGCGCTTCGCGCTCGTCGATGATGCCGGCATGCACATCGGCATCGATGGCCATCTGTCGGCCCGGCATGCCATCCAACGCAAAGCGGGCCGCCACTTCGCTGATGCGCGTCGCGCCCTTGGTAATGACCACGAACTGGATCACCACGATGATGATGAAGATGATCATCCCCACCACGATCTTGTCGCCGGCCACAAACTCGCCGAACGCCCGGACGACACCGCCGGCCGCATGCAAACCTTGGCTTTGGCCGTGCGTGAGAACCAAACGCGTGGTGGCCACATTCAGCACCAGCCGCCCCAGCGTGCTGGCCAGCAGCAGCGTCGGAAAGATGCTGAACTCCAGCGGCGTGCGTACGTAAACGGTGGTCAGCAGCATCACCACAGCCAGCGCCACGTTGCCCGCCAGCAAGAAGTCCATCAGCGCCGCCGGCAGCGGGATCAAGATCACCAGCACACTGGCGATCATGCCCACCGGCAGGACCAAATCGGTCCAGCGCGCGAGGAACGAAGTTGTGGGCGCAGTGCCAGCGGGCATCCGCATCTCCGGAGGCTAAGCCGTGAATCGGTCGATTGGGAACGAAAGGCAAAGAGGGCGGGGAAGCTAACGGAACACTCGCCAGGCGTCCAGCCCGATCGCAAAAACTGCTAGCAGACAAACCGACACCGCTGCGGACTGCGCATCGCTTACGGCTGATCGTTGCGATATAACCTCACCATTCGGACCGATGCTAACAGCCAGCAGAGATGTCATGGGCAAACGACGTGTGCCCAAGAAGGCCAAGCCGAAAGGCACAATTCCCCCGCGCGTGATCATCCTGGCAGGTCCCAACGGCGCAGGCAAATCGACAGCCGCGCCCCGCCTCCTCAAAGGCGTCTATCGCGTCACCGAGTTTCTGAACGCTGACCTGATTGCTCGTGGGCTCTCGCCCTTCGATCCCGACGGGGTTGCTCTGGCCGCCAGTGAGATCATGATTCGCCGCATGGAACAACTCGCCGCCCAACGAGTTTCGTTCGTCTGGAGACGACGCTGGCGGCCCGATCCTTGGCCACCCGAATGCGCGAGCTGCTTGCATGCGGGTACGAGTTTCACCTCCTCTTCCTCTGGGTTCCGTCCGCTGACTTTGCAGTGGCCCGCGTAGCTGACAGAGTCCGTTCCGGAGGGCATAATATCCCGGAGGACACGATCCGGCGGCGCTACGATTCTGGACTTCGCAATTTTTCCCAACTCTACCAACCGATTGCCACGACCTGGCGTCTCTTCAAGAACACGCGTGCCGACCATATGCGATTGATTGCCACCGGGGGCGTTGGACGCACGATACGCGTGTGGTGCCAACGAGACTGGGATTCCATCCGAGAACACACTCCGAACACTCCGACATGACGAAGAAACGACGCACGGCGCCCCGGTCTTCGAACAAGCTCGTCGGCCCGTCAACGGCTCAGATCAACGAGGCCTTGAGACTAGCCGTGCAAGACGCGGTGCTTGCCCATCAGCAGTCCGGCTTGCCGCTGGTCGTCTGGGAGAACGGTCAGATTGCCTTGATCCCCGCCGACCAGGTTGAAGTGCCTAACGGCGGCAAACGAAGCAGCAAGGCTTAGTCGCTGCTTGAGGCCGAGTGCCTGTGGCGTGACGCTACTTCCGGTCGGATTTCGGTATGAGACACGCCCGAGTGTACGATTACGCCGATGCGAATGAACCAACAGATTACGCGGATCACAAGATGTCCACTGGATACGACGCGATGTAGATCTCGAGTTGCTCGAAGCGCTCGAGCAGGATTGCTTTCAGGCGCAGGAAAAACTGCCGGTTCGCACGCGTGTCCGGTACATCGACAAACAGCCGTATGAAATCCTCTTCATAACGCTGCCCCTCGTGTTCCCAGATTCCGCGCAGCGTGGCCGGCAGGCGCGACGCGGCGCCGAAGCGGGCGACCAATTCCTCATGGGTTCTTTCGTGCTTTTCGGGTTCGACTGGCCGGCCGTCGTTGTACACCAGCGGCAAGAGCATCTCGTAGCGTCTTCTCCGCATAATCGAAGCCCCCGCGTCCGAGTTCCTCGTACGCCACGCGGAGTTGAGTCAAGACCTCCAGCGCGGGTTCTGGAACCATGTACACATGCTCCGGATAACAGTCCACGCGCCCTCGCCGGGAGACTTCCAGCATGGCCGAGGCCCGGTTGGACTGATCCGGAATCTGAATCTTGACCATCTGCACTGGAATCCTCCTCGGGCATCGAGACGTTTCAATTCTACCATCTGTTCATTCCCGGATCATCCCCGTTTGTTGCGTGGCGACCCGGTTTTGATGAATGGATAGCCAGCGCAATAATGGACACCGCCGAGCGAACAACTTAGGGTCATGTCTGGTGCCACGGCAATGCACGCACGGGAGGGGTTGGATATGCGTCTGCTTTTCAGAGGGGCTGTGCTGCTGCTGGGGGCGGGGTTGCAGGGTTACTCGGGTGTCCATGCCCAGGAGCCGCAAACTGTGCCTGCGCCTCCCGCCGCTTCGGACGCTAAAGTCGAGCGCGTGGAGAAAGCGGCGGCGGCGGGGTACTTGCGCGTGCGGCGGGATCTGGAAGGCGTGCCGGTGGCGCTGGGGACGGCGACGGTGCGGTTGACGCCGGCTTCGGGCGAAGGGGAGTTGATCGTCGATCTCGTGGCGGCCGTGCATGTGGCGGATCGCGAGTATTATCGGCAGCTTAATCGCCAGTTCGAGCAGTACGATGTGGTGCTGTATGAATTGGTGGCGCCGAAGGGAACGCGCGTGCCCGCGGGAGGCAAGCCGGCCGACAATCCCTTGGCGCTGCTCCAGCAGGCGGCCACGGCGGTGCTTGATCTCGATTCGCAGCTCGAGCGGATCGACTACACGCGGGCCAACTTCGTCCATGCGGACCTGTCGCCCGAGGAGATGGCAGAGGCCGCGCGCCGCCGAGGCGACGACGGCCTGACGCTGTTTCTAAGCATCACCGCCGATCTGCTGCGGCAGCAGAATCTGCAAGCCATGCGGCCAGAGTCGCCGAGACGCTCACGCGGCGAGACGCCGCCAGAGCCGGATTTGGCAACGCAGATCCTCGATCCGGACGGCGCCGTGAAGCTCAAGCGGACGATGGCCGAGCAGTTCGAGCAGGCGACCGGCCCC
>JBGTDH010000297.1:0-2581 GCA_041748435.1 Pirellulales bacterium | reverse complement strand
CCGACACCCCGCTGGCCAAGCTCAGGAATCTGGAGTTGGACATGATGATCGCCGACCTCACGGGTCAGCGCAATGTCTATCAGTCGCAGATGCAGAATCTGGAGAACCTGCGTTACGCACCCGGGGCCGATGGCAACTCGGCCAACTCGCAGATCCCGCAGATCCGGGAATCGCTGGCTTCGGTCGAAAGCCAGTTGGCCCGCAAGTTGTTCGACCGCAGCAAGCTCACGCTCGTCTCCGCCAAAGCGGGCACGGTAATGCCTCCCCCGGAGACGCCGAACCGCCCCGACGGCGACGGCCAGTTGCCCACCTGGTACGGTTCGCCGCTGAAGCCCGAGAACCTGGGCTGCACGCTGAGCGAGAGCACGCTCTTCTGCCAGGTGGGCAACCCCCAGAAGATGCAAGCCATGCTGGTGGTCGATCAGGCCGATATCGAGTTCGTGCGCGTCGGTCAGAACGTGCGCATCCAGCTTGATGAGTTGCCCAACGAGCGGCTGCTGGGCACGATTGCCTCGATCGCCTTCGATCCCATCAAAGTCAGCCCCAAGGGACTCTCCAACAAGGCAGGTGGCGAACTGGCCACCAAAACCGACGAGTCCGGCGTGGAGCGGCCCATGAGCACATCGTATCAGGCAAGCGTCACGCTAGACGATCTGGACGGCATGCTTCGCGACGGCCTCCGCGGCCGCGCGAAGATATCGGCCGGCTACCAGACCATCGCCCAGCGCTCCTGGCGCTACCTGGTCCAGACGTTTCACTTCCGGATGTAGGCAGCTCAAGATGGCCAAATACGTCGTCGAGAAGAAGGATTGTGCCCGGCATCAGATCTTTCCCGGCGTGGAGATTTTCACCACGCACGGAGAGCATCTGATGCTCTCGCTCGTTGAGTTCCAGCCGGGGGCGGTCGTGCAGGAGCATAGCCATCCGCACGAGCAGATGGGCCTGATGCTGGAAGGGGAGATGGAATTCATCATCGGCGGCGAGTCGCACCACGTGCGGCCCGGTCAGATGTGGCGGATTCCCGGCGGCGTCAGACACATGGCCATTGCCGGAGACCAGCCTGTCAAGGCGCTGGACGTCTTTTATCCCATCCGCGAGGACTACACGTGAACATCGCGTTGGCGGAGCGCCGTCGACGGCGCGAGTCGCTAGCCTGCCGCGCAGGTCTGGCACACGCAGACGGGTGATGTAAGATGCGGTCTCAACAATCGCTTCTTGCACCAGGATTGCCTGCCATGCCGCGCCGCTATGTTGTTTGTGCGATCATCGCAATTCTTGTCTTTCCCCTCGCTGCCTCGGCCGCCGATCCGGCGCCGTGGGTCCAGTCTCAACTGGGCAGCCTGATCGAGCTCTATCGCCACCTGCATCAGACGCCCGAGCTTTCTTTGCACGAGGAGCAGACGGCCGCCCGCATGGCCAAGGAACTCAAGGACCTGGGCGCCGAGGTGCATACCAAGATCGGCATCCATGGGGTGGTGGGCCTGCTGAGGAACGGCGGGGGGCCAACCGTCATGGTTCGCTGCGATCTGGACGCCCTGCCCGTGATCGAAGAGACGCAGCTCGTGTACGCCTCGAAGGTGCGCGTGAAGGACGACAAGGGGCTGGAGACCGGTGTGATGCACGCTTGCGGCCACGATATTCACATGACCAGCCTGGTGGGCGTGGCTCGCTATCTGGCCGGGCACAAGGATCAATGGAGCGGCACGGCCATGCTGGTCTGCCAGCCGGCGGAGGAGCGCGGCGAAGGTGCGCGCAAGATGCTCGCCGCCGGTCTGTTCACCAAATTCCCCAAGCCCGATTATGCTCTGGCGCTGCACTGCGATTCCAAGACGCCTACCGGCAAGGTGGGCTATCGGGCCGGCTATGCGCTGGCCAATGTCGATAGCGTGGATGTTACGGTGCGCGGCCGCGGCGGGCACGGCGCGTATCCGCACACGACGATCGATCCCATTGTGATGGCCGCGCGGCTGATTCTGGATCTGCAGACCATCGTCAGCCGCGAGATCAAGCCGACCGAGCCCGCTGTCATCACTGTGGGCTCCATCCGCGGCGGAACGAAGCACAACATCATCGCCGATACCTGCCAGTTGGAGCTCACGGTGCGCAGCTACTCGGACAGTGTGCGGCAGCATCTGCTGGAGGGCATTCGGCGGAAGGCCAACGCTTCCGCCGCCAGCGCGGGCGCCCCCGAGCCCACCGTGACGGTGTCCGAAGGAACTCCGGCCACGTTCAACGACGAGGAACTCGTGGCCCGGCTGCTTCCCACGATGCAGAAGACGGTGGGCAAAGACAACGTGCTGCCGGCCGAGGCTTTAATGGGGGGCGAGGATTTCAGCGAATACGGCCGCGCGGGCGTGCCCAGCTTCATCTTCTGGCTGGGCGCAGTCGATGAGAAGCGCCTCGCAGGGTTCAAGAGGTTGAACCAGGAGCCGCCTTCGCTGCATTCGGCCGAGTTCTATCCCGATGCCGAAGCCGCCCTCTCCACCGGCATCACCGTGATGACCGCCGCGGTGCTGGATCTTCTGCCGCCGAAGACGCAGTGAATCTCACGCGGCGGGTTGCAGCAGGAGATTGCGTTTGA
>JBGTDH010000296.1:0-2746 GCA_041748435.1 Pirellulales bacterium | reverse complement strand
GGCGTGCTTATCGAACCGCACGTCATCAACACGGTCGGACTCGATCACGGGAGCGATCCGCAGCCTGTACCACCGCAGCCCATCCCCGGCCTGACACGGCCGATGCTCGCTCGCCTCCGCGACGCACTTGCCCGCGTGGTGGCCGATCCCGCGGGCACGGCGCATCAGACGGTGTATCTCGATGCCGTCTCGATTGCCGGCAAAACCGGCACGGCCCAAGCGGGTCCTGGTCTGGCCGATCATTCCTGGTTCGCCGGCTACTGTCCCGCCGAAGCGCCGCGCGTGGCGATCGTCGTGGCCTTAGAGTACGCCGGCGACGGCAGCACGGCCGCCGGCCCGGTTGCTCGCCGCCTCGTCGAACAGATGCTTCACTTGGGCTACTTCCGCCGCTCGACGCGCACCGCGGAACGATCGCAGACAGAAAAGTGACCGGCCTCGCATCACAACGACGCTCGGCGGCCGGGGTGCTTTTGTTCGAGGCCGCAAGCGCCGGCGGTGGGCAGCATTTTCTGGGGGCTGAGCAGGCCGGTGGGATTGAAGGCGTCGCGCAGCCGCGCCATGGCGGCCAGATCGTCGGGCGTAAAGAGCTTCTGCATGAAGCCGATCTTCTCGACGCCGATGCCGTGCTCGCCGGTCACGCTGCCGCCGCAGGCCAGGCACTCATCGAGAATCTCTTCGCTGGCCTTGAGCACGCGTTGCACCTGCTCGGGGTAACGCTCATCGAACAGCAGGATGGGATGAATGTTGCCGTCGCCGGCGTGGAACACGTTCACAATGCGGATATCGTAGCGGCGTCCGATCTCGATGATCCGCTGCAAGATGTGCGGCAACTTGGGTCGCGGCACCACGCCGTCTTGCGTGCAATAGCTGGGGCTGAGCCGCCCCACCGCGCCGAACGCTTGCTTGCGGCTCTTCCACAGCAGTTGCCGCTCTTTGGCGTCTTTGGCCAATCGCACTTCCCGCGCCCGGCTGGCCAGGCAAAGCTGCACGATCTGGTCGCGTTGCTCGTCCAAGCCCGCCTCCAGGCCATCCACCTCGATCAGCAGAATCGCCTGGGCATCGAGCGGAAAGCCGAAGTGAAACGCCTGTTCGACCGCCACCAGAATGCCTTGATCCATCATCTCCAACGCGGCGGGCACGATACCGGCGCCGATGATTTCGCTGATGGCGTTGGTCGCATCGTCGACCGATTCGAACACGCCCAGCATGGTGCGCCAGCCCTGCGGATCGCGCGTCAGGCGGACCCAGGCCTTGGTGCAGATGGCCAGCGTCCCTTCGCTGCCGACCATCACGCCGGTGAGATCCAGTCCTGGGTTGTCTTCCGCCGGCCCGCCGAACTGCACGATCGAGCCGTCGGCCAGCACGGCTTCCACCCCCAGCACGTGATTCACGGTGACGCCGTACTTCAGCGTGTGCGGACCGCCGGAATTCGTGGCCACGTTGCCGCCGATGGTGCAGGCGCCCTGGCTGGAGGGATCGGGGGCATAATGATAGCCGGATCCCTTGAGGGCATTGGTCAGCCAGACATTCACCACGCCTGGCTGCACCACGGCGTAGCGGTCGCGGAGGTTGATCTCCAGGATTTCCTTCATCCGCGTGAGCACAATCATCACGCCGCCGCCGATCGGCAGGCATCCGCCCGCCAGGCTGGTGCCGGCGCCGCGGGGCAGGAACGGCACTTCCAACTCCCGGCACAGGCGCACAATGCGGGCCACCTGTTCCGTCGTTCGCGGAAAGACCACCACATCCGGGCAGTTCTTCTCGATCACGAAGCCATCGCACTCGTAGACCACCAGATCTGCATGCGCGGCCAGCACCCCCTCGCCCCCGACAATCCGCCGCAGCTCCTCCGCCAATCGAGGTTTTGTCGCAGTTAGCATGACAACATTATAGGGCGACGCCGTAACATCGAAAGGTATCGCTCGGGAGCCAATTGGGCACGCGTTGCCATGCGGTGATATACTTAAGCGGACAACTCGAATGCTCCAGGTGATCTCATGAGTGCGCCGTCTCCATCGACTTGGACTTACTTGGCCCCGAAGCCGGGATCGACTTACCGGCAGTTATTCATCAAAGGCACGCGCACGCGGCTCGGCTCTTGTACGGCCTTCACGTCAACGAGGAAGAGCCGATGACGCTGGAAGAGATCGCCGCAGGGTACGAGTTGCCTCTCGATGCAGTGCGTGAGGCAATCGCGTATTGCCAAAGCAATCCGCCGGAGGTTTTGCTCGATTGGGAACGCGAGGAAACGCGCGCCCGGGCTCGCGAACAGCACACGCCGCTCCGCAGCGTGTCGCCCTGATTCCGGCTGAGTGCTGGAGTTTGTTGCATGCGTCTGTACGTTGACGACGATCTGGCCTTTGGTCGCCGCAACAGCGACTGGATACGAGTTGCCCCCGAACCCGCATGTCAAATTGGCTGTCGGCGATGCGGCGTGCAGCTTCGCAATCGCTCCGAGCAGCCGTTGCTCGCGGCGGCAGGGCGCCACGTAGGCGTTCCAGACCGCCAGGCTCGCACCACACACAAAGACCAGCCCCATCATCATGCGGAGGCTGAATTGGGGCTGGAACCGTCGCGCGGCGGCGGAGGGAGGCGCGGACATCACGAACTCCAGTTTGGATGTCGGACTTCGCACATCAACGTTCGACAATCAGCAATCATCATTTCGCTCTCTCCACTACGCGGGCGGCGTACCATAGCGTTGAACGAGCGTGGCCTTGTAGATGGCGACATGCGGCGCGACGCT
>JBGTDH010000295.1:0-2707 GCA_041748435.1 Pirellulales bacterium | reverse complement strand
CGCAGGGCGTCGGGTTCAATCCCCAGGCCGTCTTCGGCGAGAGCCGCGATGAAGGCCGCCGGAACTTGACCCTCGTCCCGCACGGTAGTCCCGGCCATGTCGAACACAACCAACTCGATCGCCTTCATGGAATGCCTGCCTTCTATTCTCTAGGCGCAAGAGACCGAGCCAACTGCAGTCGTGTGGATCCTCTCAATGCGTCTTGGCGTAAGCATTCGCATGTGCGGAAGACTGGGCATGAAACGTGATCTCAGTCGAACTGAAGATGCCTTTGGAGTTGGTAACTCGCTTTCGGGCGTAGGCGGCATAGGCGGGGTCGACTTCGAATCCGACCGAGTTCCGGCCATGTCGCATGGCGGCGAGCATCGTGGTGCCGGTGCCCAGGAAGGGGTCAAGCACCGTGTCGCCCACGAAGCTGAACATCCGGATCAACCGCTCCGCCAGTTCCAGGGGATAGGGAGCCGGATGATTACGAGTGGATGCACCGGTGAGCCCGGTCCAGATCTGTTGGAACCAGGCTTTATGGTTCGCATCGCCAATTACGCTCAGCACGCGCGTGGCCACGGACGGACTGCGGTATCCGCCCGGTTTTCGCTGCATGAGGATGAACTCGATGTCGTTCTTGATCACGGCATTGGGCTCATAAGGCTTACCCAGGAACGAGCCGCTGCCCTCCACTTCGTAGGCCGCATTGGAGATTTTGTGCCAGATGATGGGGGCCAGGTTGTCGTACCCCATGTGCCGGCAATGCTCTTGCAGCGAAGCGTGCAGCGGCACCACGGTATGGCGTCCTTCGTTCTTGCGGCGCGAAAGGCAGACGTCTCCCACTACGCAAATCAATCGCCCGCCGGGGACCAGCGCCTCAAAGCATTGCTCCCAAACCTTGTCCAGCTCTCGCAGGAAACCTTCGTAGTCTTCCCAATGCCCGAGCTGTCCTTCGCTGTCCCGATACTCCTTGAGCGTCCAATAAGGAGGCGACGTGAGCACCAGGTGGATCGATCCCGGGCTGAGCTGCATGGCCCGCGCATCACCGCGATAAAGCTGATGGGAAGTTGGGATCCGCTGCACCGCCTGATCGATCAACTCGATCAAACGCGGATCTTTGGCAATCGCGGGCAACGCCGTCTGATGGTCGTCCAGCGGCGGCAGTTCGTCCGGCAAATAGTCTTCAGGGGCGAATGTCGCGGGTGCTTGGAGCATGGAGGAAGAATTCTATAAGAAGCGGTCGCTGCTTGCCATCGCTGCGGATGGGCGTTCTCACGTCATCTGGTCCCACACCGTGCCATAGGCCCCCGCCTGCTCAAAATGCTCCAGCAGGCGGGAATAAAAGCCATGGCCGCCGATCGTGGCACTATCACCCACCACGATCAGCTTGCGGCGAGCCCGAGAGAGAGCCACGTTCACGCGGCGCGTGTCGGCCAGAAAGCCGATCTCGCCTTGATCGTTGGAGCGCACCAGCGAGATGACCACCGCCTCTTTCTCTCGCCCCTGAAAGCCATCGACGGTGTCGATCTCCAATGCCTCCACGCGCAGCAACTGCCGCAGCAGCCGCACTTGTGCCGCATAGGGTGCAATCACCGCGATCTCGCGCGCTGCCACGCCCGCTTCAAGCAGAGCCGTCACCTGCCGCACCACCACGTCGGCCTCAGACGGATTGCGTCGACTCTCGCCATCGGGTTCCAGTTCCTCGTCGTAGCCGGCGCCCGCGGTATCGAGGAACTTCAGCGGAGTGGAAGTCAGCGGTGTCGACGCCACGTGCGGCAAGTCGTGCAGCAGATGCTCGCGCACCGAGGGATCGGCCGTGAGCGAGCCATCGTAGAACTCCGCCGAAGAGAAACTCATGATCTCCGTGTGCATGCGATATTGCACCGTGAGCCGCCGGGAGATCTCCGGCCCGAGTTGATCGATCAGGCGTTGCTGCATGCTAACGGCCAGCCCCTCGTTGGCCGCTTGCGCCGAGATGATCGTCGGCGGCAATTGGCAATGATCGCCCGCCAGCACCAGCCGCGACGCCCGCAGCAGCGGGATCCAGCACGCCGGCTCCACCGCTTGCGCGGCCTCGTCGATCACCGCCAGATCGAACGTGCGATCGCCGAGCACCTGGCCATCGACTCCCGTAAGAGTGCAGCACAGCACGGTAGCTGTGTCCAACAGATGTGCGACAATGCGCGACTCGATCCGCCGCGCATCGGCCTCCAACTCCTTGGCCTCCTGACGCATCTGCTGCTTCGCGCCGGGCCGCGGCTTGGCCCGCGTGTAGCGTGCGGCTTTGTCCCGCAGTCCCCGCGCCTCCCGCAGCAGCTTGTGAGCCAGCACCACATCGGGATGCGAATCGACCAGTAGATCGAGCGTATGCTCCTGCACTTCGGGCATCACCCGCGCGGGATGCCCCAGGCGAATGGCCCGTTCTCCGGAACGCACCAGGCGCTCCAGCAAGTTGTCGACCGCGAGATTGCTGGGCGCGCAGGCCAGCACCTTCTCTCCGCGACCTACGGCTCTGCGAATGAGCTCCACAACCGTGGTTGTTTTGCCGGTGCCGGGCGGGCCGTGAATGATTGCCACGTCCTCGGCACGCAGCGCGAATTCCACCGCCTCCCGTTGCGAGTGGTTGAGCACCGTGTCCTTGGTTTCGCCAGTGGCTGCCGTTGCTCGCACGCGCGGCTCACGCTCGCCCAGCAACACGTCACGCAGTTGCGCCAATCGACCG
>JBGTDH010000294.1:0-4917 GCA_041748435.1 Pirellulales bacterium | reverse complement strand
CCGCACAACTTATTCGGGCACAACATCCGCTTGCCAACCATCTCGTCCCGCAAGTGAAACACCTGTTGGCAGCTCGGGCAGCGGGCATCGACCATCCCCGAGATGGAAGACGCCAAGCTGGGACGGGCCGCGCTCAACTGGGGAATCATCCGGTCCAATTGCTGCACCAGGTCCTTGGGCTTGGGCCGATCTTTCGGACTCACCGCCATCATCTGCTGGATTAAAGCGTCCAGCTCCTGCGGCACGTCGGGACGCTTGACGCGCACGCTGGGCCGCGGCGCGGCGGCATGTTGCCGCAAGATGCCGAAGGAATCCTTGGCCGAGAACGGAGGACGCCGCGTCAGCAGGTAGTGAGCCGTGCAGCCCAACGAATAAATGTCGGCCGCGATGCTCACACTCCGCGGATCGTGGGCTTGCTCCGGCGACAGAAATCCGGGCGTGCCCAGGAGCGTGCCGTTGCGCGTGACCCGATCCGCAGATCCATCCAACTCGGCGATCAACGCCAGCCCGTAATCGAGAATCTTGGCTGTGCCGTCGGAAGCGATCAGGATGTTGTCCGGCTTGATGTCCCGGTTCACAATCTGATGCTGGGCCGCATGCGCCAGGCCGGCGGCAACCTGACGCAGAATGCGAGCGGCCTCTGCCGGAGACAGCGGATGCTGCGCGTCGATGATGTCGCTGAGCTGGCATCCGGCGACGTACTCCATCACCAGGTAAGGCCGCCCCGCTTCTTCGCCGCGATCGAAAGCACAGATAATGTTCTCGTGCCGCAGGCGGGCGCTGGCGGCAATCTCCCGTTCGAAGCGGCTCCAGACGCGGGACTCTGCTTCCTTGGGAACCTTGATGGCCACCGTGCGATTGCCCATGTTGGGCCGCCGCGCCTGGTACACGTCTCCCATGGCGCCGCTGCCGATGAGCGTCAGATCGCAATAGACGCCGAGGATATAGCTCTGGCAGTGCGGACAACGGCCCGGCACGGGCTCGCCAGCCAGCCGGTCGAAGCTGCGATCACAAGCGGGACAAGTCGCCATGAATCACGAATCCTGCTGACGCGAACGACGGTCGATTCGTGAAGCGTCGACTTCACTCCACGTTGCCGGCTATTTGCGTTGAACCTGATCGACGACGCGCACGTCGTAACCGGCGCCCCGGGACACGCCGAAGGTGGTGCTCTGAATGTCCTCCTCCTTGAGACCGCGATAGCTCAACTCCATCTTGAGCATTCTCTGCTCCAACTCCAGCGGCAAAAACAAGATCATCTCGCGACTCGCCTGAACGCCCAGGGCGGCCGCCACGCCCGTCACGTTTCGGGGGTTCTCGTCGATCCAGTAGAGGCGGTTCTCGTTCGACAAATCCCGCAACGTGGAGTTGCTGGGGTTGGACGAGGGCTGCGAGAAGAATTTCCATTGATTGCCTTGCGCGGGGAACGCGATCGAGGCGCCCAGCCCTTCGAACTGCGCCAGGTAGTCTTGCGTCGACGCGGTCTGGAACTGCAGGATCCAACGCGCCTGTTGAGCGGCTCGGCCCGTCAGCCCGGTGCCTCCGCCACCCCCTTGCCCTTTGCCGCCGCCGGTACCATTGCCGCCGCCGACCCCCGTTCCTCCTCCGCCGCCGCCCCCGAGATTCTTGTTAAGCATCGACTTGGCATCCGCCAGCCGTGAACCGGCGCTGCTGGCCGCGGCCTTGGCGCCGGATACGGAGCGGGCCGCCTGACCGGCCGCCGAAGAACTGGTCGACGTTACCGTCTCCGTCGGCTGAAACGCCTCGACGTCTTTCACCTCAGCGCCGGTGACCACTTCCGGCGTGGGCGTCGAGGGTCCGCCGCCGCCGACTCCCGGGCCTCCCGCTTCTCCGGCCGCCGCGCCGGTTTCTAGGGTGCCGTCTCCCGGAGGCAAGCCGTCCTCGCCGAAGCCCGGTGCCGCTGAATCGCCGTCGCCCACCATCACACTGCTCACGCTGGGCGGACGCTGTGCCCGGTTGGCCAACGATCCCAACCCCAATGCCAAGCTAACGCCCACCAGAATATGGAGCGCTACCGACGCTGCCGAAGAGATCGGAAACTCTCCCGAGGGCGAATAACGCCGCCAGAATGCCTGAAACCAGGTCGGCGGCTGCTCGTGCTCTTCCTGACTCTGGGGACGTTCTTGCACCGTAGACATGAGCGTGACCTCTTCTTGATCTCGAAGGGACTGCACTTCCAGTTTAGCAGATCTATCCGCTCGGCGGCGGCCGCACGAGAAAATGCACATGTTCGATCTTCGCGCCGCCGGCCGCATCAATGATCTTGATGACCGTGCCGTAATCGACGCCCGCCGCATCGAGCAGCAGCTCCGTCTTCTGACTTTGCCGCGCCAAGCGCGACAGCACATTCTGCAACTCCGTCTCGGGAACGGCCTGCTCCTCGACCCAGATCTGCGTGTTGCCCGCCTCCTGGCGCGTGCGGACTTTGATCATGAAATTATCGACCTGCTCCTGCGCCACCACCTTCACGCCCCCCGGATCGTCCGAGCGGCTCTTGGGCATCTGCAGCACCTTCTCCAGAATCTCGTAGCTGGTGGTGAGAATGAAGAAGATCAAGAGCACCAGGCACACGTCAATCAGCGCGTTGAGGTCCAGCCCGCTGTCTTCCTCGACGACGGTGGGAGTCGCTTCCATTTCCTCCACCACTTCGGCCAGCTGGGGATGATCTTCAATCGCCGACCAGCTCGCGTCGCCGGGGCCCAGCACTTCGTCGGTCACATCACAGGAGCCGTCCTGCAGGCCCTCCACAATCTGCGCCAAGGTAAGATTGGGCACTTGCTGCGGGGATCCCTGATGGCGCAATGTCCAGCTCATGGCGTGGCCTCCCCTGGCCGTGAGTCCCGAACACCAGCCTCGATGCGCTCGACCCCGCGCTGCTCCAAACCCATCAGCAGTTTCTGCACCGTTTCGTAAGGGACCCAGGGGTTGGCCTTAATGATGGCCTCCGCCGAGCCGCCCCCTTGGATGTTCTCGGTCACGCGCTGAAACACTTCGTCCTGCGTCAGCGGCTCCGACGTTTCGCCAAAAAAGTACCGCACGTTGCCGTCGACCATCGACAGGCTGACGCTCATCTTGCCCGGCTCGATCACGCGGGCATTCTCGGCCGCCGGCGTCTCGACAATCGACGGGGCAATCATCTCGCTGGCGGTCATCATGAAAAACACCAGCAACACCAGGCTGATGTCGATCAGCGGAATCATGTCGACATCGTCATCTTCTTCTTCCGTGCGCGTCTTCGAGGTAAAGCCCAGCTCCACCGGCTCCAGCGCCTCCGCCTGATCTTCTGCGCGGATGGCCACGGGCTGCGGCAAGTAAGCGGCCAGCAGCGGATCGTGGCGCAGCTCGATCCAGGCCTGCGTGCCGGAGGGGCGCACCTTGTCGTCTTCCAACACGCGCCCTTCCTGAATCCAGGTGGAGAGCAGCGTGTAGGGAATCTGCGGGTACTCGCGGTCGACCGCGCGAATAAAGATGTCGTAATGTTCCCGTTGGCTCATGAACGTAGCTTGAATCTAGGCCGTGCTGCGCGCGGCGGTCGTGGCCGGCGGATTCTTCATTGCCTGCATCAGCACCAGCAGCTTCTGTGCGTTGCTTTTCATCTCGATCTCAAACTTGTGGACATGGGCCTTGAACAGCACATGCGCGAAAACCAGCGGAATGGCGGTGACCAGACCCAGGGCCGTGGCGAACAGCGCCAAACCGATCTCGCGGCTGGCCTGGGCTTGCCCGCCGCCCCCGCCGCCTCCCCCTTCGGCGGCGCTCTTGGCGGCTTCGCCTAAGGCCTGGAAGGTTCCAATCATGCTAATCACCGTGCCAAGCAGGCCCACCATCGTGGCAATCTTGGCGATGGCCAGAATCGAAGGGAGCAAATAATTGAGGTCGGGCACGAGCTCCAGCTCGATGGCGCTGGCCATGGCGCGGCGCATGGCGGCCATGCCTTGCGAGGCGTTCTCCAGGCCGGCCGTGAATAGCCGCCGCGGGATGTAGCCATTCTCGCCGCGGCAGAGCGTCATGGCGCCCTCCACGCCTTGCTGTGTCAGCGTCTGCTGGAACTCCGGCAGAAAAAGATCCATGTTCGTGCGCGCGCCGTAGTTGAGCAGCAGCCGCCAGATCACCAAGGTGGCGGCGGCCAGCGACATGATGAACATCAACAGCGCGAACGCAAAGTGGTCGCTGACGAAGGTAAAGAAAGCCTCCATAGAACGTCTCTCTCCGGCAAACAAGTAGGTGACAAGTATGTGAAATGAACTGCGGACCCGTCGCCGCTATTTTCCACCATTGGATTTCCACCAATCGCGCCACTTCTTCAACGCCACTGCGACCTCGGCCGTGCCATCGCCGGGGAGCGGCCCGAAATTCTGGCCCGTCAAATCGCGGAGGAGCTTGCCGGCGCGCGGCCGCAGCTCCTGCGGGAAGAGCGGCAACAGCTCGATCACTTCTCCCGCCGCCTGCCGGTCCTTCAAACGTGCCAGAAAATCGATGGCGATGATGCGTTTGCCCTGCGGCTGACTCTTGTCGGACAGCACGGCGATGCCCGCCTCGCGATACCCCGTCTTGCGTTCGCCATCGGCCCGGCTGAAGCGATCGTCGATCTGCTCCCAGATGACCTTGTTCAACTCGGCATCCCCCTGCGACAACCAATCCAGGCACTCCGGCACCGGAGCCCTGAGGAAGGCGTTCACCACTTGATCGCGCGCGCCCGCCGCGACGGCCGGATCGCTGGAACGAGCCAGCGCCCAGACTTCCGCCAACTCGGGCTTGATCTCGGCATACTTGGGACTCTTCTGCTCCAGCGCCGCGACAATGTTCTTGCGCTGCTGCGAATCCTGCACCCCCTCCAGCGCTTGCAGCAACTCGCGCGGCCCGGCGCTGTCCCAGCGCTTCTCCAGCTCGCGCCCG
>JBGTDH010000293.1:0-6927 GCA_041748435.1 Pirellulales bacterium | reverse complement strand
CGTGTGCTCCAGCAGGCCTTCGTTATCAATCATTTCCAACGCGGCGATGCCGGCTCGCGCGGCCAAGGGGTTGCCGCCAAAGGTAGCAGCGTGCATGCCGGGCCGCAGGCTCGGCGCGATCTTGGCCGTGGTGAGCAATGCCCCACCTGCCACGCCGCCGCAGACCGCCTTGGCCAGGGTCATGATGTCGGGCGTCACGCCATAATGCTGATACGCGAACCATTTGCCGGTTCGCCCGCAGCCCGTTTGCACTTCGTCAAAAATCAGCAGCAGTTCGTGGGCATCGGCCAGTTTCCGCAGCCCCTGCAAGAAGCCCTCCGGCGGCAAGTTCACGCCCCCTTCTCCCTGAATGGGCTCAACCATAATGGCGGCCGTTTCCTTGTCGATCAGCCGCTCGACCGCCGCCAGATCGCCGAAAGGCGCGTAGTTGAAACCGGCCATCAGTGGGCCCAGCCCCTCGTGATACTTGGGTTGCGCGGTCGCGGCCGTCGCACCAAGCGTGCGTCCGTGGAAGCCGCCTTCGAAGGTGATAATCTTGTAGCGTTCTTTAGGCGTGTGCAGACGAGCCAGCTTGATTGCCGCCTCGTTGGCCTCCGTGCCGGAGTTGCAGAAGAAGGCTTGCCCGCCAAAACTTCGCTCGCTAAGAGCTTTGGCCCACAGCCCCTGGGCTTCCATATACCAGGTGTTGGGGGCGTGTATCAGGGTGGCCACCTGATCCTGCACGGCCCGCACCACCGGCTCCGGGCAATGCCCCAATAGATTGCAACCCCAGCCGGGGAAGAAGTCCAGATAGCGGTTTCCCTCGGCATCCCAGACATAGGAACCTTCGCCGCGCACCAGGCAGACGGGGTAGCGGTTGTAGTTGGGCACTACGTATCGCTGGAAAGTTTCGATCACAGCCTGAGTGGGGTTGGCGAGAGCGGGCACGGGAGGCTCCTGGGAAATTTGGACCAAATGAAGGAAGAGGGGCCGACTCGCGTCGAGGTTCGCGGCTGTCAGGTTTAATCTTTTGCAATCTCGGTCCCTACGCCGCGGCTGGTGTACACCTCCAGCATCAGCGAGTGCCGCACCCGGCCGTCGATGATGTGAATCTTCCGCACGCCTTGCTCCAACGTATCGAGACAGGCCTGCACTTTGGGGATCATGCCGGAATCGATCGCGCCGCTGGCGATCATCTCGCGGGCCTGGCTGGCCGTGAGCGAATGCAGCAGCGAATTCGGATCGCGCTTGTCCTTGAGCACTCCGGAGACATCGCTCAGGAACACCAGCTTCTCGGCGCCCAGTGCCGTGGCCACGGCGGTGGCGGCCGTGTCAGCGTTGACGTTAAGCTTCTCGCCCGTCTTCTCGTCGATGCACATCGAGGGAATCACGGGCACAATCTTGGCGTAGCAGAGATTGTCCAGCGTGCGGCGATCGACCCGAGTGACCGTTCCCACAAAGCCCAGGTCGATCTGTTCCCCGCCGGGTTGCTCCAACAAGAGCTTCTCGCCGAACAGCACATTGGTGGTGCGGAAGTTCAGCGGCGCGGCGCGTCCCCCCAGCTCCTCGAACCGCGTGGCGATGTAGGTGTTGGTCTCGTACGCCAGCACGCGTTCGACGATGTCCCGCGTGGGGCCATCGGTATGACGTCGGCCCTGAATAAAATGCGGCTTCAGTCCCGCCTCCTCCATGGCTCGGCTGATGGCTGCCCCGCCGCCATGCACAACCACGGGCCGCATGCCCACGGTCTCCATGAAGACAATATCGAGCAGCAGGTGCCGGAGGGCGGTGGGATTCTCCATCACACTGCCGCCGAGCTTGATTACCGTGATCTTATCGCGGAACTTGCGGATCCACTCCAAGGCCTCGATCAGCACGTCGGCCTTCTTGATCGCCTGCGCTTCAGTCAACTCAGCGGCTCCCGATCGATGGTCGCGGCGGACGGTTAATGGTTGCCGCCTTGGAAAACCCCTGATTTTAGGCCCTGCCCCCGAGGTGTCAACGTGGCCTAGCGTCGAAAGCGTCGAATGTCAGCCCCCCAGCAGCAAGCGCAACATCAGCGGCATGTGGCGCGTGGAACGCTGCTTTTTGCTCAGGGCAACCCCGCCGGCCAAGCCAATCAGAATGAGCAACAGCGCGGCATACAACAGCAGGTAGGCGGTTAGTTCCACTTCCCCCACCAGAGGTTCCAGCATCCAGTGCAGGATCGCCAGATGCACGAGATACATCAGCAGGGGGCAGCGTCCCAATTGCACCAACGGCTGATTCTCCGCCAACGGCGACCATCGCGCCAAGGAGAATAACAGCAGCACGATGCCCGTTGCCATGAGCAGATAGGCCAGCGTCGGTGGATAGAACAGCTCGGTGTATCCGCCCCGTTCCAGCAGGGAGAGCGGGAAGAAGTACGCGCTCAGACCGCCGAGGCACGTCATCGTTAAACCACCAACAGCGAGGCCCTTGGTAGGCGAGACCTTCTCGATCTGCCGCCAGCGGTAAATCCACACTCCCAGGAACGAGAAGCCCAACCATGGGAATAAGGGGAACCAGCCGGAGAGCAGCCACTGATGCACAACCCGCTCTGCATTGGCCAGCAATTCCAGCGGGGAATGAGCGAGCGACAATATCCACACATCTTCCGGATAACCCAACATCGGCCGCAGCACGCTCGGCAACAGCAGAACCAGCGCCAGCACGACAGCCTGCCAAACCAGGGAGAGCCGCGCGTAGCACGCCGTCAGCGGCAGCGCGATGCCAATCACATACAACACGTCACAACCCATGAATGGGTACGTGCCCCAAAGCAGCACGTCCACCAAGGCGGCCAACAGCAAGATGATGCTGCCGCGCTTGAGATAGTGATTGAGTGGGTAATTCTTAATGGCCGCGGTCTGCGCCGTGAGCATGCCCGCCAGCGTGATAAACAACGGCGCCGCTAGGGATCCGAACATGCGCAACCAGAGAGGATGCGGGTCGGCTAACACCTCGCGTGCCAAGTGGGACGCCACCATGGCCACGATCGCCAATCCCCGCAGAGCATCCAAACCTTCATCCCGCTGATTCTGCTCCGAACGCATTGCGATGTCCTGTTTTGCCCGTTCCTTTGCCCAGCGGCCAAACTGCAACTGGCATACCGTGATCCTGCTTAAATACTGCTTGGAGCCGGTGCAGTTATTAGGTTACGATGAGGATTCCCACCACCACTTCCCTCCTCCCTGCCGTATCTGGAGTTACTGCGATGACTCGCACGTCGCGCGATCCACAACCCGAGGGCGTTTTTGGCCGGCGAGCATTCCTGCAAACGGCCGCAGCCAGCCTGGCGGTGGCGTCCCTGCCTCGTCGCTGGGCAAGCTGTGTGGCAGCCGAGCAACAACCGAGTTGGACCACGCTCCCCACGGCCCTGATCTGCGATCCCGTTTGTAAGTCTCATCAGACAGGCCCGGGACAGCCGGAGTGTCCCGAGCGTTACGATGCGGTGTACGGAGCGCTGGCCAAGAGCCCGTACTTCCCCGCGCTGAAGGCTATTGCGCCGCGCGTGGCGACCGAAGACGACATCCGCTTGTGCCACAGCCAGGCTTACGTGGCTTTGGCCAAACAGGAGATTGCCGCCGGCGCCACCAAGCTGAGTACGGGAGATACCAACCTGTGCCGCGAATCGCTCACGGCGGCGATTACCGCCTCGGGCGCCGCTTGCGTCGCGGTCGATACCGTCCTCAACGCTCAGGCCAAGAACGCGTTCTGCCTGACTCGCCCGCCGGGGCATCACGCCACCGCCGAGCGCGGCATGGGCTTCTGCATCTTTAACAACGTGGCCATCGCCGCGCGTCACGCCCAGAAAAAACACGGCGTCGGCAAGGTGCTGATCATCGATTGGGACGTGCATCACGGCAACGGCACGCAAGACATCTTCTATGAAGACCCGTCGGTCTTCTTTTTCAGCACGCACCAGGCGCCCTGGTATCCCTGGACCGGCAGCGCCGAAGAAACGGGCCGCGGCTCCGGCTTGGGCACGACTCTCAATTGCCCGCTGGAGCGCGGCGCGGGTCGCAAGGAGTTCCTCTCCGCCTTCGAGGGCCAATTGCTTCCGGCGATGAACGAGTTCCGGCCCGAGCTCGTCATCCTCTCGGCCGGTTTCGACGCCCGTCAGGAAGATCCCCTCGGACGACTCCTGCTAACCGACGAAGACTTCGTCGAGTTGACTGCGCTGGTGCTCGATCTGGCCCGCCAGCATTGCGGCGGGCGACTGGTCTCGGTCCTGGAGGGCGGTTACAACCTCACCGGCCTCGCCAGCGCGGCCGCCGCTCATTGCGGCCGGCTCCAAACATAGCAAGCGCCGAGGAAGGGCCGCGGGATCCTTGTCCCTACGGAACGAGCGGAGAATGGTGTGAAAACCGATGCGCTCTTCTACCAGGTGTTCCAGCAGCTACCGCAATCTTACTTCCAGTTGATCGGCGCGCCGGCGGAAATGGCTTCGGACTACAGGTTCGCTTCCGAGGAGCTCAAGCACGTAGGCATGCGCCTGGACGGCATCTTTCTGCCGGCTCGACCGGAACACCCGGTCCACTTCGTGGAAGTGTTCTTCTATCGAACGCCGCATGCCTATTCGAACCTGTTTGCCAAAGTCTTTCTCTGGCTCGAGACGAAGAATCCCGCCCAGGATTGGCACGCTTGCATCATCTTCGCCACTCGTCGCCTTGAGCCGCGCGACACGCATCCTTATGCGGCACTGCTGGCATCTGACCACGTGACGCGGATCTATCTCGACGAGCTTCCGCCGGCGGGCGAAGATCAGCTTGGGCTGGGTATCCTGGCGATGATCGCCTCGTCGCCGGAGCGGGCCCTGGCCGACGCCAAGAAGTGGCTGACCCGCGTGGGTGATTGGAAAAAACCTGTGCCCGTCCGGCGCAAGGCGATAGAATTGATCGAGTTGGCCGTGCTGGGCCATTTTCCCAGACTCAGTCGAAAGGAACTGGAAAACATGCTGCAGATCCGGGATTTTCGCGAAACCAAGATCTACCAGGAAGCCGTGGAAGAGGGCCTGGAAGAGGGCCTGGAAAAGGGCCTGGAAAAGGGCCTGGAAAAAGGACGGAGGGAAATCGCAATTCGCATGCTGGCGAAGAAGCACCCGGTCGCCGAGGTTGCCGAGTTGACCGGCCTCTCGGTCCAACGCGTCAGGGCACTCAAAAAGAGAAGCGGTAATACCGGGCCCGCCAGGCCCTAACCCAGGAAGCAATCCCGGCACACTTACCCTTTCCGCCCCAGCATGCGGTCCATGGCATCGGAGGTTTGATAGACCAGAGCCTCGGGCCAATGGTCGAAGGGGTGAAAATACTCGAACGTCAGGTAACCGCGGTAGCCGGTCTGATCCAAGGCTTCCACCACGGCGGGCCAATTGGTTGTTCCATCCAGCAAGGTGCGAAACGTGTGCAGGTTAAACTCCTGCGTGCGCTTGTCCCATTCCTTCAGATGCACGTTCTTAATCCGCTTCCCCAGAATCGGCACCCAGTGCTCGGGGAACTGATACTGCATGATGTTCCCCGTATCGAAATGCACGCCCACGTGCGGGCTATGGAAGCTGTCGACGTAATCGACCATCTCTTGCGGGCTGAAGAGGTACGCGTTGGCGAAGATGTTCTCCATGTTCAGAGACACGCCGGCCCGCTCCGCCTCGGGCAAAAGTGTCTTCCAAGCCTCCTTGGAGCGGCGATCGCAGATGTCGTTGGGCACGGGCGGCTCGTCTTTCAGCCAGGGAATGTAGACCGCACCGGGGATGCATAACAGGTTCGGCGTGCCCACACGGCGGGCCGCTTCGATCATTTGTCGCGCGAGTTGCATCCCCTTCTCGCGACGCGCGGGATCGTTATGCGTGAGCGAGTACGGCCAGTACAAAAACGAGCACACGCCGCTGATGGCAATGCCCGTGCTGCGAGCCAGTGCTCCAATCTGATCGAACTCCTCGGGCTTGCTCTCCGCGGAGAATTCCCCCTCGAGAGCGAAGTTGATCTCCACGCCTTCGAAGCCGGCATCCTTGGCCAGTTGAAAGCACTCCTTGAGCGACATCTTCTGGGGATACGGGAAAGCCCACAGATTGATCGACTTCTTCATCCCATAGAGCTTCTTGTTCGGCGCTGCGACGGGTTGCCGCGGCGGCTCTTGTTCGACGGCCTCGGCCTGTGCTAACCCCTGCCGCGCCAAGAAGGCCGTTCCAAACGCCGCCGTGTAGGCCAGCAACTCCCGGCGACCTAAGCCCGTGCCTCCGTCTTGAATTGCGAAGGAATCTGCGTTCATGGCAATGCTCCCAACAAAGTGTTCTCGGCACGATGATAATCGCCTGGCGCGAAAAAAACAGCGGTGGCTAGGCGCATCACGCGCCCATCGGCTTCGCAGTTAGCGCCGGGCGTTAAACGCCACGTCAGGGCGTGGTGTAAGCGGCGGGTTGCACGTGGGGGTCGTGCAGGACGGGCCGAGAGGCGGTGCGCGGGTCGTCATTCAAGGGGATGTCGTAGAGCAGCAGCTTGTCGGCACGCGCCACCTTGGGCAGCTTCAGCTTCCAGGTGTCGTAGGTCACGATCTGAGTGAACCCGAACTCGCGGGCCAGGGCTTGCCACTGTTTCAATTCGCGGCCCTCCCATAAATCGCGGCCGCTGTCCTTGGGCAATCCGCCGCCGCGGGGCGCATGGGGCCGTGCGGCAAATAGATCCTCGCCGTAGACGCGCGTGAGAATGCGATTCATGGCCGGGCCGGATTCGGGCACGTACGGCAACTGATTGAGGGCCGGACCTTCCAGCAAGACGGGCCGGCGCGTGCGAAGCTGCGTGGCGCGGATGTTGGAGGCGGTAAGCAACAGGCCGCTCCCCCGATGGGCGCCGGCATAGACCGGGTGGTTGCTCCAATCGGCAAGCGTCGGCAACGTGGTCCAGGTTTGCACTCCCAGCATGCCGACGATGGCCA
>JBGTDH010000292.1:0-6743 GCA_041748435.1 Pirellulales bacterium | reverse complement strand
GAGCTCCATTGTTCGAGTCGAGATGGCGGTGGTGGCGCCGGCATCCAAATAGAGGAGCATTCTTTAGCGCGAGGCGACCTTTGACTATCGGAGAATTGCAACGGCTCGCGATGCTTCGACCGTTTGTCCCGTTCACCATCTACATGGCCGATGGCCGCAGTGTCCACGTAGCACATTCTGACATGATCCGGGGTCACGCCATCGGTCGCACGGTGGACAAGGTACACACGATCGATTTGCTGTTGGTAACCGATGTGACGGTGGACTGGTAATGCCTCCCGAAACTCTGCTTCAACCTGGATTTACACAAGACGCCTTCGACACGTTTCTCGCGGCGCGCGAGGAGCCGGGGTGGGTGACGGATTTGCGCCGCAGGGCGTGGAACCATTTCCTGGAGATGCCGCTGCCCGATACGAGCCAGGAGGAATGGCGTCGGACCGATCTGCGGATGTTCCGGCTCAATAAGTTCGGCGTGCCGGGGGATTTATCGCCCGGGATGGCTTTGCCGCCGACGCTGCTCTCTGCGGGCGTGGAGTTAGCGGGGCAAAGCACCACGCTCAACAGCCACCACGTTGAGTCGCGGCTGGACGAACAGTACGCAAAGCAGGGCGTGCTTTTTGGCAGCCTGGACGAGATGCTGGCCGAGCACTCGGAATTGCTGCGGCCGCATTTGATGGTTCGCGCGGTCGATCCGTTCTTTGATAAATTCTCCGCACTGCACGCGGCGCTGTGGTCCGGGGGAACGGTTCTCTACGTGCCGCGCGGCGTGGTGGTCGATCGCCCCTTGCACATGCTGTCTGCAATCTCAGAAGGGCAAACCGATCTGGCCCACACGTTGGTCATTCTCGAGGACGACGCCGAGGCGACGCTGCTGGCGGAGACGGCCGGCGGCGAAACGTCCGGCCTGCACTGCGGCGCGATTGAGTTGCTGGTGGAGCCCAACGCCCGGCTGCGTTACGTGAATTTGCAGAACTGGGGCGCCGGCGTGTGGCATTTCGCCCACAATAAGGCCCTGGTGGGCAAGGACGCCACCCTGCAATGGACCATCGGCGCGCTGGGCAGCCGCTTGGCGAAAGTGAATCAACACGTGGCCCTCACCGGCCCGGGCGCCACCGCGCAGGTTAACGGCGTAATGTTCACCGAAGGCAAGCAGCATCTCTCGTATCACACGCTGCAACATCATCGGGCCGGCTATTGCAAGAGCGATCTGCTCTATAAGGGCGCACTGCAAGACAACTCGCGGCTCGTGTGGCGGGGAATGATCAAGGTTGATCCCGATGCCCAGCGGACCGATGGCTACCAGCGCAACGACAACCTGATTCTCTCGGGCGACGCCCGGGCAGACAGCATCCCCGGCCTGGAGATCGAGGCCGACGATGTGCGCTGCACGCACGGCGCCACGGCCGGCCGCGTCGACGACGAGCAAGTCTTCTACTGCCGCACGCGAGGCCTGACCCGCAAGGAAGCGGTTCGCATGATCGTGGCCGGATTCTTCCAGCAAGTGTTCGACCGGATCACCATCCCCAGCGTGCGCGAAGCCCTGGGCGAGGCGATCGGCAGACGCATCCGCGAGTACGATTAAGGAATTGCCATGCCCGTTGTCGCAGTCGCCCAAGTGACAGACTTGCCCGATCCAGGTAAGATGCTGGTAGAGCTTGACGAGCATTTGATCGCCCTGTTCCATGTGGGCGGAGAGTTTTTCGCCCTGGACGACATTTGCACGCACGACGGCGGACCGCTGGCCGATGGCAAGCTGGAAGATCACACGATTGCCTGCCCGCGACACGGGGCAAAGTTCGACCTTCGCACCGGCGCCGCCCTCACCATGCCCGCCACGAAACCGACAAAAAGTTATCCAGTAACGATTGAAAACAACACCGTGCTGATCGACATCAGTTGACACCGCCACATTTCTGCTTCATCCTTCCGCCTTCATCCTTTCCCATCATGCCCCTACACGAAGACGCTATCCGCGAAGCCTTGAAGCAAGTGATCGATCCGGAGTTGTTCGTCAACGTGATCGATCTCGGGCTGATCTACGCCGTGGAAACCACAGAGAAGGACGACAAGACGGACATCGGCATCGAGATGACGCTGACCAGTCCGGCCTGCCCCGCCGGCCCCCAGTTGATTCAGCAATCCAAGAGCGTGGTGGGCCGCCTGGAAGGCGCGGGCGAAGTCAACGTCAAGCTGGTGATGACGCCCCCCTGGACGCCCGATCGCATGACGGAAGATGCCCGCGATCAGTTGGGCATCTTCTAGTTGCTCTACTCTCATTCGTGATACTTCTCAAAGGGAGCCAGATCATGCGCGCTTGCCCGGTGTTGCTGCGATCGGTAATGATGCTCGTTCCGTGGGCCTTGGCATCGCAGGCGACGGCAAATGAGTTGCAAGGTGCCCGACCCAATATCATCCTGCTCATCACCGACGATCAGGGCTATGGTGAGCTGGCTTGCCACGGCAACAAGATCATTCAGACGCCGAACCTGGATCGGCTCCACGCGCAGAGCGTGCGGTTCACCGATTTTCAGGTCAGCCCCACCTGCGCTCCCACCCGCACCAGCCTGATGACCGGCCGGCATGAGTTCCGCTCCGGCGTAACGCACACGATTCAAGAGCGCGAACGGATGAGCCTCAAGGCCACAACGCTGGCCCAGGTGCTGCAGACCGCAGGCTACGCCACGGGCATCTTCGGCAAATGGCACTTGGGGGATGAAGCGCCCTACCAGCCGGAGAATCGCGGCTTCCAGGAGGTGTTCATTCATGGCGCGGGGGGCATTGGCCAAACCTATCCCGGTAGCTGCGGCGACGCTCCGGACAACAAGTACTTCAACCCCGCGATTCTGCACAACGGCAAGTTTGAAAAGACCGAGGGTTTCTGCACGGACGTCTTCTTTCGCCAGGCCACGGGCTGGATCGACAAGACCCGAAAAACGACGCAGCCTTTCTTTGCCTATATCAGCACCAATGCGCCGCATGCTCCGTATGTCTGCCCCGAGGAGTACTCCAAGAAGTACGACGGGCAAGGCCTCAATGCCCAGCAGCAGGCCTATTACGGGATGGTCACGAATATCGACGACAATATTGGGCGCTTGCTGGCCCAACTCAAGCAATGGGACATCGAGCGCGACACGCTAGTGATCTTCATGACCGATAACGGCCATCCCATGCCGGGCCTGTTTAATGCCGGGATGCGGTCCAACAAAGGCTCGCCCTATCAGGGCGGCACGCGCGTTCCCTCGTTCTGGCGCTGGCCCGGCAAATTGAAAGAGGGGGTCGACGTGAGCAAGCTGACGGCCCACATCGATATCCTCCCCACGCTGGCGGAGATCACGGGCGCCAAGCTGCCGGAGAACGTAGCGCTGGATGGCCGCAGTCTCGTGCCGCTCCTGGCCGATGCCAGCGCCGCCTGGCCGGATCGGCACGTGTTCGTGCATGTGGGCCGTTGGCCGCGCGGCCAAGTGGCACAAGCCAAGTTCGAGAAGTGTGCGGTCCGCAGCAGCCGCTTTCGCCTGGTGAACAACTCCGAGCTGTTCGATATCCTGGCCGATCCGGGAGAGACCACGAACGTGATCGATCAGTATCCGCAGCAAGTGGCCGTTATGCGCAAGGCCTACGATCAATGGTGGTCCGAGATTCTGCCTTGCCTGGAGAATGAAGACGCCGTCGGTCCGGAGGTGAATCCCTTCAAAGCTCTCTACTGGAAGCAATTCGGCGGCGGACCGACGTTGACCCCCAAATCGTAGATCATTGGGGGGCGGCAATCAGTTCACGAATGGCTAGATCGATATCTTCCGGCGTGAAGACCGAGTCCGGATCGCCGGTGACAAACTTGCGGAACTTCAGGTGCGGGAGGCCGCCGAAAGTATTGTCAACGAGAAGACAAACCGCGGATGACGCGGATTATGAGCGGATGAAGCGGATAAGAGCTCAATCAGGATAACTGCATCCTCGTCCTTCCGATCCGCGGTAATCCGCAATTATCCGCGTGATCCGCGGTTCCAATACGTATTATTTCTTCTCGTACACGATTCCGCAGCCAACTTGCCGCGTCTCGGCGATGGTAGGTGACTTGCCGGAGAGCACGGCGTCCAAGGCGTTGCGCACATAGGGTTGCTTCACGTCGCCAGCGCTCATGCTGTCGTCGAAGGCGCCCATGTAGGCGATCTTTCGTTGTCCGTCCAGCACGAACACATGCGGAGTGACGCTGGCGCCGTAGCTGGCGGCCGATTTCTGGGAGGCATCGTACAGGTAGGGGTAGTTAAAGCCCTTGATGCCGGCCCGCTCTTTCATGGCGTCGAGCTTGTCGGCATCGTTATTGTTCACGTTGATGGCCACGACCTGCACTCCCTTGGCCTGATACTCTTTCTGCACCGCCATCACGCGATCCTCGTAAGCCTGAGCCACCGGGCAATGGTTGCAGGTGTAGATCACGACCACGGCCTTGGCGTCTTGGAAATCGGCCAGGCCGTGCGGCTTGTCGTCCGTGCCGGCGAGTTGCGAGAACTGCGGGGCAGGATCGCCAATGCTTAGCACCTTGTTGAACTTGCCCGCTGCTGCCGGCGAGGCGAAGGCGGCCAATACGATGAGAGAGAATGCCAGTTTTTGCATCTGCTGCTCCTTGTTCGGGAAGATCTCGGTTATTTGGGGCCGGAAGTGTCTTCCATCTGTTGAATATACTGCCGCAGCCGCTCGACTTCATCGGTGACATGCCGCAGCTTAAGCATGTTCTCCACACGCTTGACCAACTCCAGCTTGTTCACCGGCTTGCTCAGAAAGTCGTCCGTGCCGGCGTTCACGGCGCGCTCGATATCGCCGAGCTCGTTGAGCGCCGTAACCATCAAGATCATGATGCCCTTGGTGGCGGGCGATGCTTTGAGCTTCTGGCACACCTCGAATCCGCTGAGCTTGGGCATCATCACGTCCAGCAGAATCATATGCGGGTGGAAGCTGGCCACCTTGTCGAGTGTGTCTTTTCCATCCACGGCAACGGCCAATTCGCATTCGACGCCGCTGAGATACGCCTCCAGCAGCTCGACGTTGGTCGGATTGTCGTCGGCAATCAGAATGCGGCTTTTGGACATGAGTTATGCCCCCACTCCGGCCTCGGTCTCGATTCCCGGCACGGGGAAATGCCGGCACAACTCGGAAACTTCGCCACGCACGCGAGTCCGAGCGCTCAGCTCCTCGCCGTGCCGCAGCACTTCCAGAATCCAGCCGCCGATGCGGCGCATCTCGTCGGCGCCCATGCCGCGCGTAGTCAGCGCGGGCGTGCCAATGCGGATGCCCGAGGGATCGAGCGGTTTGCGCGCGTCGTAGGGAATCATGTTCTTGTTCGCCGTGATGCCGCAATGGTCCAGCGCCTCTTCGGCTTTCTTGCCGGTCTGGCCCAGGCTGGTGACATCACACAGCAGCAGGTGATTATCCGTCCCACCGCTGACGAGCTTCAATCCGCCGGCCATCAGCGTGTCCGCCAGCGCCTTGGCATTTTCGATGATCTGCTGTGCGTACTGCTTGAACTCCGGCGCCAGGGCTTCGCCAAAACAGACGGCCTTGCCGGCGATAATGTGCATCAGCGGACCGCCTTGGATGCCGGGAAACACGTTGCGATCGACATCTTTGGCGTATTCCTCGCGGCACAGAATGACGCCGCCCCGCGGGCCGCGCAGCGTCTTGTGCGTGGTGCTGGTCACAAAGTCGGCCACGGGCACAGGATTGTCGTGCAATCCGGCGGCCACCAGGCCCGCGTAGTGGGCCATATCGACAAACAGCTTCGCGCCCACTTCGCGGGCAATCTCGGCGAACTTTTCATGCGGAATCTCTCGCGGATAGGCGCTGGCGCCCGCGACGATGAGTTTGGGGCGATGCTCCCGGGCCAGCGCGGCGACTTGATCGAAATCGATGCGGTTGGTGTCCCGTGTCACGCCGTAGCTGTGGAAGTGATAGAGGCGGCCGGAGATGTTCAGCTTCATGCCGTGCGTGAGATGGCCGCCGTGCGCCAGGTCCAGACCCAGCACGGTGTCGCCCGGCTCAATGGCCGTGAGATACACGGCCATGTTGGCCTGGCTTCCCGAATGCGGCTGCACGTTGGCGTGCTGCGCGCCAAACAGTTGCTTCACGCGAGTGCGGGCCAGATCCTCGACCACATCGACATGCTGACAGCCGCCATAGTACCGCCGGCCCGGATAGCCCTCGGCATACTTGTTGGTCAGCACGCTGCCGCAGGCTTGCAGCACGGCTGGGCTGGTGTAGTTCTCGCTGGCGATCATCTCCAGGCCGTCTTGTTGACGCTGAATTTCGCCAGCCACGGCCGACCAGACTGCGGGATCTTGCTGCTCGAGATAGTTCATGCGTCCAACAGTAGCGGGTGCGTTGCTCGACTCATCCACCGCAGCGACCATGATGCCCGATGCACGTCAATTGGACAAGGCGCGCCGGCGGTCGTCGGGGCTAGCTGCCGGCGGTCGTGGAATCCTGCCCGGCGGCGAAGACGGCATCCACTTCGAGGTAGAAGCCCGGCAGGGCCACGCTTGTGGCATTCGCCCCGCGGCCAAACATGCCGTGCTCGCGATAGGTCGTGCCGTCCAGCACCAGCACCGTGATCTGATGCAGGTCCGGATCGACGATCCAATACTCGGGCACGCGCGCCTCGGCGTATTCCTCTCGCTTGGTGACAAAATCCCGGTGACGATCGTCGGCGCTTCCGCTTACGACCTCCATCAGCAAGTCCGCGCCCTGCGGAT
>JBGTDH010000291.1:0-10450 GCA_041748435.1 Pirellulales bacterium | reverse complement strand
AACGGCTTGGACTGCCTTCCGCGGCGATGCCGCGCAATCGGACAAAACGTCGCTGGCTTTGCCGCGACAGCTCGCGCTCAAATGGACCCGTTCCGTCGCCGCGGGCGACTTGCCAACGGCGCCGGTGGCCGCCGGCGGGTTGGTTTTCACGGCCAATCGTTTGGGCGCCATTCAAGCGCATGATCTGGACGGCTCGCTGGTGTGGAAAAATCAAGTTTCTTCAGCGGTGTATTATCCTCCTGCCATCGCGTACGATCGCGTTTTCGTGGGCAGCGCCGACGGCCGTGTCTACGCCTACGAGGCGCGCACCGGTCGGCCGCTGTGGAACTTCCGCGTCGCCCCCGCGGAGCGCGTGATTTCCGTGTTCGGAAAGCTGATCTCGGCCTGGCCGGTGGCGGGTGGAGTCGCCGTGCAGGGCGACACGGTCTATGCCGCCGCCGGTCTCACGCACTACGACGGCACGTACGTCGTGGCCCTGGATGCCCTCACCGGACGGCTCAAGGCGTCGAATGTCTCTTCGGGCGCGTTGTCCCCCGAGGTCAATGGCGGCGTCAGTCTGCAGGGAGAGTTGCAAATCGTCGACGGCGAGTTGCGTTTCCTGGGTGGCAGTGTGTACGAAACGGCGCGCTACGATTTGAAGACGCTGGAATGCATCAATAAACCGTTGGCGACCGTCTCGTCACAGTTCCGCACGGCGTTCTATCCCTATTACCCAACGTACGGGAAGTACGTATCGCTCGAGCATCGCTGCGGCGACGGAAATGTGCTCTGTCACGACGCCGGATACGATGGGGCCATGTTCGGCAATCTTGCGCTGCAACCGCCCGCGGCGCCGGGGACCAGGCCGCAGAACAAGGATGCGGCCCGCGACTTTTTGCGGCGGCGAGGTGTTGAGCAACCGAAAACCACCGACGTGTGGCGCGACAAGCTCAACCGCCGCTTTACCAGCTTCGTGATCTCGGGCGACGAGCTGCTAGCGACCTTTCATCCCGATGGCAAACCGCAGGAATCGCAACTGACGCGACTCAACATTCGCACCGGCGCCGACCACGAGGTCCATTCGTTACCGGCCGATGCCGTGAAAGGCGGCGCCGCGGTCGACGCGTCCGGCCATGTTTTCGTAACGCTCGAAAGCGGCCAGCTCCTGTGCTTCCAGGGCAAACTTCCCTAATCGGCGCCCTTCGGCAGGCCGGTTCCCTGTCGAAGCCCAGGTGATCGCGATCATCACCGACACAACTTCTTTGGTATTGCCGCGCACAAAATAAGGTGCTGGATTCATGAAACGATTCTTTGCCGTAGGCGGGATGTTGATCGTGGTGGGGCTGTTCATCGATTCGGCGGCGCGGGCGCAGGATGCTCCCAACAACGAGGCCCGACTGGCACGATGGCTCAAGCAATATCCGGAGGCGGATGCCAACAAAGATGGAGTGCTTACACCCGCCGAGGCGACGGCCTACGCTCGCGCCAATGGCATTCGCGCGGGCAATCTGGCGGCGGGGAAGAAGGCGGCCGGGGAGATCAAGCCCACGCAGGCGGATGTCCGCTATGGAATGCACGAGCGGAACGTACTCGATTTTTATCAGGCCAAAGCGGAGCGGCCCACGCCGCTGGTCGTGTTCATTCATGGAGGCGGATTCCGCGCGGGAGACAAGTCGAGTGTGAGCCCGCAGATCGCCTCGGCTTGTCTGGCCAAGGGCGTTTCGGTGGCGGCGATCAATTATCGCTTTCGTCCCGCCACGCCGATTCAAGACATCTTGCGAGATTGTGCCCGCGCCGTTCAGTATCTGCGATTCAAGAGTGCCGATTGGAATCTGGATAAGACGCGCGTGGCAGCTTACGGCGGATCCGCGGGCGCGGGAACCTCGTTGTGGCTTGCGTTTCACGACGACCTGGCCGATCCCAACAGTGCCGATCCCATGTTGCGGGAGTCGACGCGGCTTACGTGCGCCGGCGCCACCTCGTGCCAGTTTTCTTACGACATTCTGGCCTGGCGGGATCTGTTTGGGGACGCGGTGAGCAAGTTCAACAGCGGCGACGATCCGCCCACGTTCTATGGTCTCGCGAGCGATGCGGAGTTGCATAGCCCGGAGGGCCAAAAACTGCGGGCGGATTGCGACATGCGGGGCTTGATCTCCAAGGACGATCCGCCCGTGTTCTTGAGCTCTGCGCAAGAAGGCGGCGAAGTCAGCAATCGCGGCCACTTGCTGCATCATCCCAAGCATGCCGAGGCGATTCAGATCCGTTGCAAGGAGTGCGGAGTGAAGGCCATTGCTCATCTGCCCGGCTTGAAGATCGAGCCCCCGCAGGATGAGCCGCAAGACTTAACAGCCTTCTTGCTCCAGCACTTAAAGTGAGATGAATGATGTCCCGATTGTCCGCGACGGTTGCTGTATTGATCGGTGCGAGTCTGGCGTTGGAAGCATGGGGCGAGGAGCCGTGGACGCCGCTCAACGAGCTGGGGAAGCGTGCCTATCAGGGAAAAGTGGGCGGACTGTACGCGGAGGGACGCAACGAGCCCTGGGGCCCGCATGCCGAAGCTCTGCAGCGCATCAGCGTGAAGGTCGTCCCGCTCGACGCACAAGGACAGCCGGATGCCGCGGGCAAAATTGTGGTGGCGGGCATCGGCGCCTCCGTCTGCCGGCAGATTTTCGTCGAATTGGAACAGCTTGGGCCGCAGACCAAAGGAAAGAGCGACGCCGTCACTTTCGTCAACTGCGCGCTGGGTGGAGCCGATGTGAATAAGATTGCTGACGAGTCTGGCCGTTACTGGGAGATGGCTGCCAAGGCGCTGGCGGCGAAGGATCTGACGCCCGCGCAAGTGCAGGTCGTGTGGCATCAGAGCGACGATCTGTCCGATCAGCGCGCCGATTTTCCAGGTCGCCCGGAACGTCTGAAGGAGAGCTTTGCGGCACAACTGCGTATGCTGAAAACGCGTTTTCCGAATGTGCGGGTGTGCTACTTCAGCGGGCGCCACACCACGGCGTTTATTCCGGAAGGGGGTGCAGAGAAGCATCGCGAGCCGCGGCCCTATCATCACGGTTGGGCCGTCAAGTGGCTGATTGAAGAGCAGTCTCAGGGGCGGGCGGACCTGAAGTTTGATGGTCCGCGCGCGGCAGCGCCGCTGGCAGCGTGGGCCACGTACTTCTGGACCAACAGCGAGGCGCCGCGGGCCGATGGTTACGCCTTCACGCGGGACGACGTGGTGAAAGATGGCGTGCATCTTTCCCAGACGGCACGTCCGCGCGTGGCGAAGGAACTGCTGGCGTTCTTCGCCACAGACAAGCACGCGAAGACGTGGTTCGCAACACCGCCATCCACTCCGATCGCAGGAAAACAGGCGGAGGCCAGCGACCCCGCCTGGATTATCAACGGCGTGAACAAGATGCCCAAGCTCACGCGGCTGCTGGGCACGACCGAGAATGTGCGCGTTGTGGTGCATAATCTGGAGGGGAAGCAGGTGGGCGAAATTCGCGACGTGTTCCGCCGGCACACCGACTTGGTGAAGGCTGTCGGCCCCGGCCAGTACCGCCTGGAGTTCTACGACTCTCAAGGTCAGCGCATCAAGCTGACGCAAGAAGTAGGCGAAGTTCTGCGGCTGAAGTAGCCTGTGCCGCGCTGTTGTCAGTGAATCTCAGGGAGCGAGCAGCTCCTGCCAGCTCGCCGTGTCCAGCAAACGATCGCTCAACTGCTTGAGGCGGTCCAGATCGGTGATTGCGCGAATGGCCGCGATCGTGGCTCGATTGGGTTGTCCAAACCGCTTCTCGCCAAGCTCCAGCAGAACTGCCTGCCGAGCCTCGACTCGACCCTCGACTCGGCCTTCGACTCGACCCTCGACTCGACCCTCGACTCGACCCTTGGCTAGCCCCTCTTCGACGATGGCTTGGTAGGTGACGGATTCTTTCATGTTCTGAACTCCTTGCAATAATTGTGCGACCAATTCGCGGGAGTACCGCAACCCCATCAGCACGTCGGCGGCCGTCCACAACGTGGCCGCTTCCTCGGGCGTGGCTTCCGCGCGACTGCGTTGGTGCATCCGGTCAATGATGCCGGGCAGATCAGGCTGGCGCACCGTGCTAAGCGGCGCCAGCGGCACGATTCCCAATCCACCGTTCAGAAACGTCTCCGGCGGCAACTGCCAGACTCTTATCACGTGGTATCGGAACACCAGATGCGGTGGCTCGCCTGGAAATTCGCGCTGTCGCACACCGCTCATCTCGGCGGAGTCTGCGGAGCGTCTCAACAACACTACGGCTGTACGCACCAAACACCCGTGTTGACGTTCCAGCAAGCAATTATACACGGGAAGATTCGGAAGCAAACCGGGATCACGGCTGGCTTGCAACTCCACGTGAAACAGCCAGGGCGGGGTCTCGTGGATACGAAGCACGCGGTCCGCTGCTGCCGTCACGGTGGCCAGATCCGCATCGATCACTTCGACGGCCGCGGTCGTCGTGCGACCGCTGAGGGGTAGCCAGTCCGCCAGCCGCGTTTGCAGCAAATACTTCGTGCTGGCGTCGTAGCGATGCGGCATGGCCTTGATCTTACCGGGTGGCAAGCCACGTTCCAGACGCGCAGGTGTTCAACACGTTAGTCGTGACGCAGGCTTTCGACCGGGTCTTTGGCGGCGGCGCGCATGGCCGGGTAAAGGCCGAAGATGAGGCCGACACACACGGCAATGCCGAAGGCTACGGGAATGGACCAGGGAACGACCACGGGCTCGATGGCCCGAATGATATCGGGCAAGTCCTTCATTACGTCGGGGAAAAACTTCTCGGCGCCCCAGCGCAGGGTGTCGATCAGCGGCCCGCATGTGAGCCCGCCCAGAATGCCGACCACGCCGCCAGCCACGGAGAGCAGCACGGTCTCCGCCAGGAACTGCCGCGTGATATCGCTGCGCTTGGCCCCCAAGGCACGGCGGATGCCGATCTCCCGGGTGCGCTCCGTCACGGTGGCCAGCATAATGTTCATAATGCCAATGCCGCCCACGACCAGAGAGATGGCGGCGATCATGCCCATGAACATGATAAACATCATCCGCGTGGTGCGGGCTTGCTCCAGCAATTCCAACGGCACCGTCACCGCGTAGTCGTCCTGCTTGTGATAGCGGGATAGCGTATCGCGGATCAGATCGGCGGTCTCCATGACCTTGTCGACTCGCGTGATGCGCAGCGTGATCTGGCTAAGCTGCACGATCTCGCCTTCAAACGAGCCGGAGCGGACGATGGCCACGAAATCGCCGATGCGCGTCTGCAGCGTGCTGTAGGGAATGTAGACATCGTTGTCGAAATCCTGGGCCGCCAGCGAGCCGCCGATGCCGGCCGAGGCGTTACGGAACTTCATCACGCCCACCACGCGATAGTACGATTCCTCCACGCGAATCGACTCCCCGATGGGATTCTCGAACGTGAAAAGTTTCTCGGCCACGCCGCTGGAGAGCACGCAGATGTTCGATCGATCGGCCACTTCGGCATCGGTGATGAAATGGCCGCGATCGACCTCCAGCTTGGTGACCTCCGCGTACTCGGGCGTGCAGCCCACGAGGCGGCCGTCGATGATCTTCTCCGCGTAGGCAAACCGGCGGCGGATCTCGCGGATGGGCAGCGCGCGATCGACCGTGGAGAGCGTGGCCAGGCGCGTGAAGTCGTCCCGCGTCAGCCCGTAGGGCACGGGTCCACTGGAGCTGCCCGTGGTTTCTGCCGGCGGCTTCTTGGAACGCACAATGATGTTGTTGGCCCCGAGGCCTTCGATCTGCTCCTGCGCCTTGAGACTGATGCCCTCGCCAATCGCCAGCAGCCAGATCACGCTGGCCACGCCGATGAAGATGCCCAACACGGTGAGCAGGGAGCGCAGCGGGTGCAAGAGCAGGCTCTTGGCCCCAATCTGCCAGGTGCGCAGCCAGATGAAGTTCATTGCCGCACGTCGGATTGCAAGAGGCCGTCTTTGAGGCGAATCACTCGCTTGGCGTGCCGCGAGACATCGTCTTCGTGCGTGACCATGATGATGGTCTTGCCCGCTTCGTTCAGCTTCCGCAGCAAGGCCAGGATGCTCTCCGTGGTGACGGAATCCAGGTTGCCCGTCGGCTCATCGGCTAGGATGAAAAAGGGATCGTTCACGAGGCTGCGGGCAATGGCTGCCCGCTGCTGCTGTCCGCCGGAAAGCTGGGCGGGGCGATGCTTGAGCCGATCCCCCAGTCCCACCAGATCCGCCAGCTCTTGCACGCGGCGGCGCTGGGCCGCGGTGATGCTCCCCTGATAGTAAAGGGGAACCTCAATGTTCTCCAACACGGTAAGCTGCGGGATAAGATTGTACGCTTGAAACACGAAGCCGATGCGGCTGGCGCGAATTTCGGACAGGCGATCGTCGCTCAGTTCCGCGACGTTGTCGTCGCCGAGATAGAAGCCGCCGCTGGAGGGCCTATCCAAGCAGCCCAAGAGGTTGAGCAGTGTGCTCTTGCCGGAGCCGGAAGGGCCCATGATGGCGACGTAATCGCCTTCGGGAATGTCGAAACTCACACCCCGCAGGGCATGTACGGTTTCTCCTTTCAGGCGATACTCCTTCCGCAAATCGTCGATGCGGGCCGCCAGCTTCATTCCCCAGCTCCGCCTCCAATGCCGCCCGCGGGACCTTGTCCGCCGCGGCGATTGCCGCGGGGCATGGCCGAGATTTCGTCGGCATCCAGGAAGCCATCGCCGTTCTTGTCGCCCGTGGCAAACCGGCTGGCCATTTGCGGGGGCAACTCTTCCTGACTCAAGCGGCCATCGGCGTTTTTGTCGAAACTCTGAAGCATGCCGCCGCCGCTTGGTCCGCCGCCACTCGCGGGTGGAGTACTCGCAGGGGGCACTGCATTGCCAAGCTCCGCCGTGCCTTGCAGCGGCTGCTTGCCGGCGATCATCTCTTTGGCTTCGATCTCCTTGGCGGGCAACTCGGGGAGATTCAACTCGGCCAGGTAGGCGCGGGGATTCATCACGACCTGGTCGGTGTCGGTCACGCCCTCTCGCACCACCACAACGCTATCGTTCGTGGGGCCGATCTTTACTTCCTTGGCTAAAAAGCCGCCGTCTTTGTTCCACACACAGTAGTGCCGGCCGTTATGTTCCAATACCGCTTGGACGGGCACGAGCAACTCGGAGGGAGACTGGTTCACGCGAATCCACACTTCGGCGCTGGAGCCGGTACGCAGATCGGCGGGCGGGTTCGTGATCTCGACGATCACGGAGAACTCCTTGATCGTGGAGGAACTCCAGCGGGAGCGATTGGCGTAGGCGAACACTTTGCTGACCGTGCCCTCCAATTCGGCGCCGGCCAGAGCTTCGATCTTGACGGTGGCGGGCATGCCCACTTGAATCAGGCGGATCTTTGACTCATTGACCTTGGCGTTGACTTGCATCCGCTGCGGATCGGGGAGCCGCACAATGGTCTGCCGCTCGCGAATCAGGACGCCTTCCTTGATAATCACGGCGTCGTTGTCGCGCATGTCGGAGGAGTTGGCGTACGTCACCTCGCCTTCTTGCGGAGCGAAGATCGTGCATTTGCCGATCTGCTGCTCCATTTGCGCCAACTTCTGCACATCAATGCGGTTGATGTTTTCCTTGGCCGCCAGGTCGGCCTGGGCCGTCTCGATCGCGGCGTCCAGCATGTTCAGCATCTTGGCCTTGGTGAAGTCCTGCAGCACCTTGAGCTTGGTCTTGGCAATCTCCAGGTCCTTGTGGGACTTTTCCACCGCAAACTGATCGGCCTCCAGAGTTTGCGGGCTGACATAGCCGCGGGCCGCCAGCTTCGCGCTGTACTTCAGGTATTCTGTGGCGCGCTTGAGATTCTGCTCCGCAACGAAGATCTCGCTCTGAATCAGCTTCTCTTCGTTTTTGAACGTGCCTTCCAGATACTCTTGCTTGCCGATCTTGGCGGTGGCCAGGGCCGCGCGGGCCCCGATGAGTGCCGCCGAGCTGCCGTTGACAACAATCTGCTGGGCGTTGCGCTCGTTTTCCAAGGCGGAAGAATCGAGTTTGGCGAGCAGGTCTCCCTCTTTCACGCGCGTGCCTTCCGCCACAATCTCCAACAGCGCCGTGCCGCTGGAGCCGCGAGACTGCACTTCACAACGAATGTCGATCGTGCTGGAGCTCTCGACATCGCCACGCTCGATCAACTCGTGGATGAACGATGCTCGCTTGACCTTCTCGGTCAGCGGGCCCTCATCCTGCGGCGTCCAGGTGCCATCGGGAATGGCATAAAACGCCGCGAGCGGCACGGCGATCAACGCAGACATCACACCCGAGATGCCGATCCACGAGAGGCCGGACCGGGCGGAACGACGGTAGGTACAAGCGGGGAGAAGGCGCCTCATGAGTCAACCCTCACGCGATTTCGGTAGGAGAGCTTGGGGGGAGCGATCGGGTAGGATGTCAGCGGTCCCCCCTGAATCGCTTGATCCCATTGTAGCCAATTCATTACGCGGTGTCATGCAGTTTTGATCGGAATTTGCTGATCCTTGTTCTAGGGCTTCGCGGCCGCCGGGACCGGCTTCCAGCCCGCGGCCGGTGACGCAGGAGGCGTCGACCAGGCGGGTTTCGCCATCGGCACCGCCTTGGCAGACTCGATGGCTTCTGCCGACAACCGCCGTGGCTCGGACAGTTCCGGGTTCGCCGCGCTGCTCTTGGCCGGCACAGTCGGACGAGGCACAGTCGGACGAGGCATGGGCTGCGACTCGCCCAGTTCTTCGTCGGACGGCGAGAGAATCAAGGTGCTGATGTCCGGCGGCGTGATGTCTACCTCTTCCATACCGTCCGGCGAGGGAGCGGGGATCGATTCCGGGCCCAAACCCTGGGCATCGTCGTATTCGTTCGCGCACCCTCCGTACATGTCTTTCGTGATTTCGCCCGGATCAATCCACAAGCCGTGGGGATCCAAGAGTAAGGTGCCTAGTTCCAGATCGAGCTGCATCCGCAACACCTCGTAGTTGACGAACACGCTCAGGTAAGCGTTCTGTGCGGTGAGCAACCCGGTGAGGGCATTGATCAAGTCGTTGGCGGTGGTGGCACCCAGGGTTGTGGTGAGTACCCCCGGACGGGGCGGCTCTTGCAACCGCAGCGCGGCCAACTGCACCTGCTGGATGGCCACTTGCACCGCCGCGCGCCGCAACTCGAAGTTCACTTGATTTAACTCAATCGTGCGCAAAATGTTCCGCAGCCCTCGGTCGATTCCGTCGTTGAACGAGATAAAGCTTCGCCGGGCCCGTTGATAATTGATCAACTCCTGCCGGTAAACGTTCCGCTCCGTGAGCCGCGTAATGGGCGAATCGAAGCGCACCGCGGCCCGCAGCACCCCCGTGGGGGAGCGGAACCGGAACGGATTGTCTCCCAGCGTGTTAAGCTGACCGTTAAACTCGACCTCGAGCCCGCTCTTTAGCGCATCGGCCCGGAACTGAATCAGCCGCCAAGCGTCCACCAGGTTGGCGCGGGCATTCATCAAGTCCAGCCGATTCTGCTGCGCCACGCCAAACGCCTTGCAAGATTCCAGCTCGATGGGAATCAGCCGCGTGGCTTCCAAGCGGGCCCGGGCCTGCACCAGACCGAGATCCGTGGCGTCCTGAGCGAGGATATTGGCTTCCTGAAAGACGGCGTTCAGCAGTTCTTGCAGTTGCCGCGAATCAGCCCCCAGCCGCTCGACTTCGCGTTGCGGATCGTCAACCAGGCGAATCAATTCGTTCAAGAAAGCCTGCGCTTCGGCCGGAAGGGTCAACTGCCCCGGCTTGGCCAGCTCTGATTTTAGCCCATCGACCGCCGTGCGCAAGGGAACCAGCAGTTGCGAGAACCGCTCGAGCAACGACTCCAACGTGGCGCGCTGCGCATCCAGTTGTCTCTTGCGATTGTCCCACCGCGTGAGCGGCGCGTCTAATCGGCGATCGAGCTGCGCGTACTCGGCGGGCAGCTCCTGCAGTCGTTTGCGAAACGCCTCCACATCGAAGGCCCGCACGTCGACATTGCCGCTGCGCACGACCTCGCGCTGCGACAAGTCTTGGAGACTCTCGATGCGGTCGTCGGCGCGGGAGCGCAGCAGTTCCAAAGAAGCCTCCACACTGGCGACTTCTTCTTGGGCCGATTGTTGCAGCTCTTTGGCCCGATCCATGGCCGCCGGATACGATCGCAACTGCTGGATCGCCCGCGCCAGGCCGGCGCCATAGGCCTCCAGTTCCTCTAGCCGCGATTCGAAGAGGCGAAAGCGATCTCGCAGGGGCTGAAGCGGTCCTCCCCCCAGCGGCACCAGCGTCTGGGAAACACGCAACAGCTCCGCGGCATCGCGCAGCATTTCCAGATCGCCAGTGACCTGTTGCTGCTCTTGCAAGGCCGCCGCGCCGTTGCCATTGGCCGGCGCCGCCAGACGCGCCAGCAGGGCGCTGGCCTCGTTTTGCAGGGCCACCATGTCGGGACCGAGCAGCTCGAACTGATCGAGCAGC
>JBGTDH010000290.1:0-4048 GCA_041748435.1 Pirellulales bacterium | reverse complement strand
CGCCGTCCCGGCAGCACGTCCCTGCGTGCCAGCAGCAGCCAGGGCACGGGGGCGATCCACGCCAGCGGCCACAGATCCAGCGGAGGCAGGGCGGCCCACATCAACAGCGAGCCGCACAGGGCCGGACCGAGCGTATGCTGTCGAGCGGTCAGCGCCACCGGTGGCAGGGGGTCCGGCCCCGGCAGTTCGCTCGACGCCTTTCGGCGCGGGACCGTGCTGGCGGAAGGGCCGGGAGACGTGCTCATGAAACACGCTGACTAGAAAGGCACGAATGCTTCATAGCGCGCCTGATGCTCCCCACAGACGACGCCATCCGGCAAGGTGATGCGCTTGGAACCGCGGTCGCCATCGACAATGATAACCAACTCGCCGTCTGTGCCAGGCGGAAATTCATCGGCGCACGGTTGGCTCAGAACCAGCCGCACGCCGTTGGTCTTGGCCAGCCGGTAGCGACCGTCGCCCACAATCAGATAGCCCTCGACCGTGGCCGAGTACCCATTCGTCCGTGCAATACCCATGACGCTCCCTTCCACAGAAATCCGTGTCCTTCAGTATCTTACCGAGTATGCCCCAGGGGTAAAGCTCAACCGGCGCCTCGGCGGCGGAACGGATGGCGATGTGTGGGAATCCGACCGCGACACGGCCATCAAAGTCTTCAAGTACGAGAACGGATACTACAACGAACGCGACACGTACCTCAGATTACAGGAGTGGGGCGTCGTACAACGGGTCGACGACTTTTGGATTCCCCAGATCGTTGGTTACAGCGACGAACTTTGGGTCGTCGAGATGGACCTGATGCAGAATCCGCCCTACATCATCGACTTTGCCAAGGTGCGGTTGGATCGGCCGCCCGATTTCTCGGCGGAGGTGGTGGCGGAAACGGAACGGTTGTGGGCCGATCGCTTCGAGCATCACTGGCCGGAGGTTCAGCGACTGCTGGAAACTCTGGAGAGCTATCAGATCTACTATCTGGATGCGCAGCGCGGGAACATCACCTTTCCCGACATGCCGTGAAGGACTTGGAAGGACACCCGCCGATGCGAGATTACCGGCACGAGAGTTTGGCGCACGATGCCGTGCATGGCTATATCCCGTTTGTGGCGGCCAGCGGATTGCCGCCGGGCGAGGTGGCCGAAGAGCAGATCATCGATAGCCCCTGGGTGCAACGGCTGCGGCAGATTCATCAGTTGCAGACCGCCTGGCTGGTGTTCCCCACCGCGGAGCATTCGCGCTTTCCGCACGTGTTGGGGGTGATGCATCTGGCCAGTCGGGCGGTTGCACATTTGTACGCCAGCCTGGCTGAGGTCTGCCCCGAGGTGCCCAGCCGCGGGTACGTGGAATCGCTGCTGCGCCTGGCCGGCTTGCTGCACGATGTGGGCCACGGGCCGTTCGGCCATTTTCTGGACGAGCACTATCTGGCGGCCTTTGGTCTGAATCATGAGTTGCTGGGCGCGGCCATCATCCAGCAGGAGTTGGGGTCGCTCATTCGGGGTGTGCGTCGCAACCCGACCAGCGCGCTCGAAGACCAGGAAGAGCTGGACCCGTCGCAGGTGGCCTATCTCATCGCCCGACCCCAGCGTTCGGGAGACGACGGAAAGCCGCAATGGCTGCGATTCTTGCGAAGCCTGTTCAGCGGGCTGTACACGGTCGACAACATGGACTTCGTGCTGCGTGACGCCTACATGTCCGGCTACAGCCTGAAGGCGTTCGATCTGGAGCGGCTGTTGCACTACAGTTTCTTCAGCCCGCAAGGACTGACGATCCACAGCCGCGGCCTCTCGGCCTTGGTGCAGTTTATTGGCGTGCGAGCAGAGCTGTTTCGGGCGATCTATTTTCATCGCACGGTGCGGGCCATCGACCTCACGCTGGCCGATTTGTTTGCGGCCAGCAAGGCGTATCTCTTTCCCGGCAATCCGCTGGAGCATCTGCCGCGCTATCGGCAGTTCACGGAATGGTCTGTGCTCTGCGACGTGGCTCGCTGGCCGGAATCGGACGATCTCACCCAACGAGAACTCGGCCAGCATTGGGCAGCCTTTCTGCGGCGGGAGATTCCCTGGAAGATGGCTTGCGAGCGAACGCGGTTCTTCGAGCCGGACGAGGCCGAGGGGTCCAGCATCTTCAGCCGTCCGCGTTATGTGGAGGAAGCCTTGCGCGACCTGCTGCCGGCATCGCTGAAGCAGGTTCCCCTGCGGGTTGATCTGGCGCGGCACGTGCACCGCCCCGGCACGCGCGGCCCGGCGGCCGGACAGAATTATCTGTATGACGCGGGCAGCGACCAGGTCCGCAGCCTCTCGGACAGCGAGGTCTTTCGCCGCATCCCCGTGAGTTACCGCATCTGCCGCGTCTATACGCAGGACCTGACACACGCTCCCGAGTTAGCCGTGGCGTTGGACGCCCTGCTCGGACCCGCAGCCACGGACGATTCCACGAATATGTGATTATCGACCTTTGTGCGGTATTTAATGGTTGACCGACCTGTAGACGGGTAATAGACTCACCCAATAGGCGGGAAATACCTTCGGTCGAGGGGAAGGTCTGATCTCACCGCCGTGCGCGCGAAGTCCTGGCGCAAACACGCCAGGGGGGTTCTTGCGCGATGAGTCTGGCAGAGCCAAGGGGCGCTCGCAGCTTGGGCGCGCGCTCTGAGGCGTCCGATGCGTGCGCGCTCGCCGATCAGGGGGCCTGCTCCATCGTCCGAGCGGTGACCTGCCCAAGCGTGCCCCAGCGATTCTTACCCGGCTGCCCTCATCATCTATTTGCGGAGAATCAAGGCTTATGCTGCGCCGCCTTCAAAGTTGGAATGCCCGTTGGGCGCGTCGGTTCCTTGGACGTAAGCAGACCACGCAGGCCGATGCGCGCGGCATAGAGCGCTACATCCGGCCCGGATTGCAGCCGCTGGAAGAACGGCGATTGCTGGCCGTCTTCACGGTCACGAGCAATGCCGACAGCGGGGCGGGCACGCTGCGGGATGCCATCGATCAAGCCAATGCTCTGGCCGGACCCGATACGATCGATTTCAGCATCGGCACGGGCGTGCAAACCATCAGCGTCCTGTCCGAACTGCCAACGATCACGGGACCAGTGTCCATCGACGGCACCACCCAGCCGGGCTTTGCCGGCACGCCCATCATCGAGATCCGCGGCGATGGCGCGGGGATCGGTGCTTCCGGCCTGAAAGTGATGGCCAACAGCAGTCTCATTCGCGGGCTGGTGATTAACCGTTTTGACAACAATGGCGTGTCCCTCAACGGCCAGGACAATGTCGTGGCCGGCAATTACATCGGCACCAACGTGGACGGCGATACCGCGCTGCGCAACGGTCGCGGCGTGTATATCAGTGGCGCGAGCGCTTTTGGCAATCTGATCGGCGGCACCGTAGCAGCGGACCGCAACGTCATCGCGGGCAATCTCCTCACTGGCAACTACGGAGATGGCATCCAGATCGATGGCGGCGCCCACGATAACTTCGTCCGAGGCAACTACATCGGCCTGAACGCGGCGGGCACGGCGGCGCTGCCCAACTACGGCGGCCTGCATCTGGTCGGCTCCACGAACACCACCATCACCGGCAATGTTATTTCCGGCAACGAGCAGCCTGCCATCAACATCGGCAATTTCGGCGGCAGCGGCGGCCACATCATCCAAGGCAACCTGATCGGGACCAACGCCGCGGGCAATGCGGCCCTCGGCAGCTCCAGCGGCATCTCGATTTTCAACTCGGACGACAACATCGTCGGCGGCACCGTGCCCGCGGAACGCAACATCATCTCGGGCGCCACGTTCGGAGACGGCGTGGCCATCGTCGGTTCCGGCTCGAGCGGGAACATCGTGCAGGGCAATTACATCGGCACGGATATCACCGGCACGGCGGCCATCGCCAATGCCGGCCGCGGCATTTTCATCAGTGATGGGAATAACAACTTGATCGGCGGGGCGACCGCGGCTGCAGCCAATGTGATCTCAGGCAACACCGCGGCCGGGTTGCGGCTGGATAGCGCCGCCGCGACAATCAACTCCGCGCAGAACAATCTCGTCGGCCGCACGG
>JBGTDH010000289.1:0-1811 GCA_041748435.1 Pirellulales bacterium | reverse complement strand
GGAACATACAGCTCCCGCCGCACCGGCGGCTCCGCCCAATACGTACGATTAGCCACGATCTTGCCTGCCCTCCCGGGACAAAAAACCACCCGCTAGGAATGCTAGACCGCTCGGCGATTAAATCAACAGGCCGCTTGCTCGATGGTGAAGGAGATTGAATGGCTAAGATTTGGCAAGTTCAACGGCTCCCCGACCCCCACGAGCTTGCTCGTGGGTGAAACAGATTGGCGGCTAAAGCGATGCGCCAACGCGTAGCCCGCCAATCTGCTTCACCAATCCGGACAAGCCGGATGGGGTCGAATCCTTCGCGAGTGAACTCCTTAGCCTTCCAATCTTGTCCACCATCCGCACGAGGCGGATGGGGTCCAGCGATAGCAGCGCATTATCTTCAAACGTCTGCCTGAGCAGCTGAGCGGGTTCTAAGCCGATTGTGGCGCCGTCGTTGTCGCTTCGATCCCCGCGGGCGTCTTGAGCGGTTCGCTGACGGCCTGCGTCATGCCGGCGACGATTGATTCTGTGGTGGTCACGACGCCGGTGGCGTCGGTAATGCGGTAAACGAAGCGGCCGTCGTCGGTCAGGTCGACGAATACTTCGCGAATCGCGCAACCTTCGGCCAGGCGGGCGAGGAACTCCGAAGAGAGCTCCGGCAGCAGCGTGCGGGTGATGATGTGGTCGATGTTGCGCGCGCCGCTCTCCACCTCGTTGCAACGAGCCACGACCTCGTCGAGCAGTTCGCTGGAATACTCGAACTTCGCCGCGTAGTTCTCCTGAATCCGCTGACGTACTTTGCCGAGCTTCAGCTCCGCGATGCCGCGCAGCACGTCATCGCCCAATGGAAAGTACGGCACGACCGTCACGCGGCCCAGGAACGCCGGCTTGAAGACCTTGAGCAACTCCGGATACATGGCCTCCGTGAGCGTGGCGGCGTCCGGCAGATGGTTCAGGTCGGCACACAAGCGCATCAGCTTGTCGCTGGCGGCGTTGGAGGTCATCAGGATCACGGTGTTCTTGAAATCGATGTCGCGCCCCTCGCCATCGCGGAGCGTGCCTTTATCAAACACCTGATAGAAGATCTCCTGCACGCCGGGGTGCGATTTTTCCAGCTCGTCCAGCAGCACCACGCTGTAAGGCCGCCGCCGCACGGCTTCCGTAAGGATGCCCCCTTCGCCGTAGCCCACGTAGCCGGGAGGCGAGCCCATCAACAAGGAGACCTTATGCTCCTCCTTGAATTCCGACATGTTGATCACAGTCATGTTCTGCTCGCCGCCGTAAAGCAGATCGGCCAGCACGCAGGCGGTCTCGGTCTTGCCAACGCCGCTGGGACCAACGAGCATGAACACGCCGATCGGCCGCCGCGGATCGGCCAGCTTGGCCCGCGAGGTGCGGATGCTCTGGGCAATGGCCTCGAGCGCGTGCGATTGGCCCACGATCCGGCGCTCCATGTTGTCCTTCAGATGCAGCACGGTCTGGATCTGATCGGACACCATGCGTCCCACGGGAATACCTGTCCAGGCCGAGACCACTTCCGCAATCGCCTGGCTATCGACACACACCTGCACCAGCGGCGACTCGCCCTGCACGTCCTTCAGCGCGGCTTCCTGCTCGTGCAACGTGGTCAGCAGCGCCGTTCTGGTCCCCTCTCCCTCTGGGAGAGGGTTAGGGTGAGGGTTGAAGTCTTGCGGGACTTGAACTCCCGCCGTTGCGACAGTTCCGAAACCCTCACCCCGGCCCTCTCCCAGAGGGAGAGGGAGAGAGGCCAGCTTGCCGCGCAGCTCGCGAATCTCCGTTACCAACGCCAGTTCTTGCTGCCA
>JBGTDH010000288.1:0-5480 GCA_041748435.1 Pirellulales bacterium | reverse complement strand
GCAGATCGATCGCCAGTTTGCGCGAGGTTACAAGATTGGCCTCGGCGCGGCCCTGCTCCTGAAGGGCAAGCGCCCCGTTGGCTTCGGCATGTTCTCGCGCCGTCTGCAATTCTGCATTCTTGCGATTCATGACGGCGCTGTTGACGGCCAGGCCTAGGAGGGCCGTTGCCACGAGCACTGCGGTCCCCACGAAGGCCGTCTTATGATGCCGGACCGCGCGCAGTCCGCGATCGAGCCAAGGGTCCGAATAGACGCTCACCGGTTCATCGCCCAACCAGCGTTCCAAGTCATCGGCCAATGCCAGGGGGCTGGCGTAACGATCGCGGTAGTCGCGGGCCATCGCTTTCAGGCAGATGGCCTCCAGCGCCCGCGGGACACGCGCGTTGATCGAACACGGGGGCGGGAAAACTCCGCGTCGGACTTGCGACAGCACTTCCTCGCGCTGGCCCTTCGCGAACGGCGGTTGCTGGGTCAGCAGGCAATACAGCGTGGCGCCCAGGCTATAGACATCGGTCGCCGGCCCGAGCAGATCGAGCCGGCCCTCCGCTTGCTCGGGACTCATGTAGGCCGGTGTGCCCACGACCGATCCCGTTACCGTGGCGGACGAGCTATCGCCGGACGAGGGCTTGAGCAGTCCTTCGGTGGCGCTGGGCGCCGGGTCGGCGCGGTCGAGCGATTTGGCCAACCCCCAGTCGACCACCAGCGTTTCGCCGTATTTTCCGAGCATGATGTTGCCCGGCTTCAGGTCGCGGTGCAGGATGCCGCGGCTGTGCGCGTATTCGATCGCGTTGCAAACGTCGATCAGCCGCCCCAACAACTTGCGCAACTCCCGCTGCCAAGCATGCGCAGAGGGCGAGGACTTCGTCCGCTGGTGCAGATCGCCGATGGCTTCCTTGAGGCTGTCGCCGCGAATGAATCGCATCACATAGAACGGCCGGCCATCGTCGAACTGGCCCAGGCTGTAAACCGGCACCACGGACGGATGCTCCAACCTGCCTGTGACCTCGGCCTCGACGAGGAACCGCTGACGGCTATCGGCATCCTCAGCGAACCGGGGCTGAATCTCCTTGAGCGCCACTTCCCGGTGCAACTCTTCATCGCGGGCAATGGAGACCTGCCCCAATCCGCCCCGCGCGTGCGGCCGCAGCACGCGAAAGCGACCGCCGGAAGCGCTGATGCTGGGTCGAAAGGCGAGTGTGGAAGTTGCTTGGTCCTCGTGCTGAGCCAAGGCTTTAGTGATCGCGGTCTGCACCTCATCATCTTCGATGCACCGCAGCTCCGCCTGCACTCCGCTGAGCGAGCTGATTGCCGCCAGGCTGCGCTCGGCATCGCCCCCGTGCATTTCGATGTGCTTGGCCACCATGGCGCGGAGGAATTCGTGCGTGTCTGGCTTCAGCGCCTCTTGCGCCAGCAGCAGGTCTTCCAACGCGGCATCCCGGTCCAATAGCCAAGCCTGCATCGCGCGCACCAGTTGCTCGCGACTGATGAAATCCATCTGAAGGGCCAGAATGCCCGTGAGCAAATTTCGATCGCCTGGCGGAGCTGCCATCGCGCACCTGAGACGAGACGACGAGACTACGCCAATTCGGCAAGGGGACTGGCGTTGCCTTCCAGCAGATATTGGGGACGCCCGGTGTAGTCGGCAATTGTGGCGCGGGCGGCGTCGATACCCAGGTTGCGATACAGCGTCGCGTACACTTCGCCAAACGTCACGGGCCGGGAGACGGCCTCCCCCGCCAGACGATCGGTAGCGCCGATGATTTGCCCCGTCTGCATGCCGCCGCCGGCCAGGAGCGCGCAGTTGACTTGCGGCCAATGGTCACGGCCCACCTGCGCGCTAATCTTGGGCGTGCGGCCGAACTCGCCCCAGATGATGACGGTGCAATCGTCGGCCAGCCCGCGTTGGTGCAGATCTTCCACCAGCGCGCTGACGCATTGATCGAACACCGGGAAGTCTTCCGCCTCGCGCTTGAAGATGGAGTTATTCGCCCCGCCGTGCCAATCCCATTTGCTGTAATTAAGCGTGACCACGCGGGCGCCGGCTTCGATTAACCGCCTCGCCAAGAGCAGGCTCTGCGGCACGCGCGGCGCGCCGTTGCTATCCATGAAAATCTTGGGATCGCCCGTGCCGTAGCGGGCAAGGGTGCGCGGGTCTTCGCGCGAGATATCCAGCGCCTCTGCCAGTCGCGAAGAGGTGAGCAGGCCCATGGCTTGTTCGGTAAACGCGTCCATGCCGTGCATTGTGCCGCTGGCGTCGGCCTCGCGGCGGAAATCGTCGAAGCTTCGCAACAGGCTGCGGCGATCTGCCAGCCGCTCCAACGTCACGCCTTGCAACACCAGATCGTCGCGCGTCGGTCCCAGCGGCCGGAAGGGCGTATAAGCCGCTCCCAGAAATCCCGGCCCCGGCTCGTTGTAAGGGCCGTGCGTGCAGGGGTAACACAAACTGACAAACGGCGGTGTCTGCTCGGAATGACTGCTTTGCAACCGCGCCACCACCGAGCCGAATTGCGGCCAACCGCCCGTAGGCGTGGGCTGCTTGGGATGATGCCCGTTAAAGACCTGCACGGCATCGTGCCCCGCCTGGTTGCCCACCAGCGAGCGGATGGCCACCAGCTTGTCGGCCATGCCGGCCAACCGGGGAAAGGCCTCGCAGATCTCGAAACCCGGCACGCTCGTCGGAATCGGACGCCACGGGCCGGCAATCTCCGCCGGGGCCTCGGGCTTCAGGTCGAACATATCCTGATGCGGCGGGCCGCCGACCAGGTAGATCATAATGACCGACTTGCGGGATCCGCTCACCCCGCCCGACGCCTCGGCCCGCAGCAAGTCTGGCAACGTCAGACCCGCCAGACCCAGGCCGCCGATCTTCAGGAAATTTCGGCGCGAGGTTGGATCGCACGCGGCAGCGTCGGCGTGCAGTTTTCCTTGGAGCGTAAGCATCGCGATCTTCTCCCAGTGCTACACCAGATCCGTGCGGGGGCGGGGGCAGGCCGGTTATTATGCCAGATCGATCCGCATGCATAAAGACCCATCGATTTGTACTTTTTGACTTCCACTTCCGCCCCGGGAGGCAGACCCCAATCGGGGCGCCGCTGGGCGAACGCACGTTGCTGCCCGCCATCCAAGACTACTTGTAGGCGATCATCAGGAAGGCAACCTCAAAACGCACGCGCGGTCGCCCTGCGCCTGCAACGGAACGCCGTTCACTCTTGGTTGAACCTGACCTTGCCACCTGGCTCAATCACAATCGTAACTCGACTCCCCACATGCCCCTCGTCACGTAACCTTCCTGTTTTTCATATTGAGTGCCGTCGGCTAACCGGACCTGGATCAGAAAATAGCTATCCCCGACGATGTCGAATGTGGACGTTACGCGTTCGCCGTGTCGCATATCCCACCAGGCTTTGATCTCGAAGTCACTAGGCTGGATCACAATCTCGGCGACGGTCTGTTGCGATTCGTTGATCACCACGAGGCGGTTCTTTAGTCGCTCTTGGGCGACAGTGACGAGACCAATTACCATCGCGGCAAAGGCAACGAAAATAAAGGCTGTGCGAAGTGAGAATTGAAGTCGCGGCATGGACGTATGTTACCACGCGACCTATCGCGATTGCGGATCGATATACAGCAGCAGTTGATGGTGAAGAGTGTTCGCCATAACGACGAACCCAACCTGGTTGGAGTTTCGACAATTTCGACTGTTGCGTCTGCTTCGAGTGCTGCGTAGAATACTTCTGTGCCAGACAGAACACATTCAATGGCTGCTTTGATGTCGCGGAACTTCGAAACCGTTGCCCCGAGCGATGCCGATGCGGTGTTGGCTGGTGAATCAAGCCGCAGGTTGGCGGCGCACAAGCTCGGCCGTCGCTCCAGTGTGCGCATTCAGCTTCTGGATGGGAACGATGCGGAAGCGGTTGTCGTGCCGGTGTCTGCGTTGCGTCTGTTCATGCACCTGCTCACCGAGATGTCTCATGGGAATGCGGTCACGCTCGTTCCCGCGAAGGCGGAGTTGACGACCCAGCAGGCCGCCGATCTCTTGAACGTCTCGCGCCCCTATCTGGTCAAATTACTGGACGAAGGAAAACTTCCCGGTCGAACGGTCGGCAAGTACCGTCGCATCCGCTTCGACGACCTCATGGCGTTCAAGCGCAAGGACGATGACGCGCGGGCCAGGATTCTCGACCAACTGACGGCCGACGCCCAGGAGCTCGGGATGGGTTATTGATGGAACAGCCCATCACGGCCGTCTACGATGCGAACGTCCTCTATCCGGCACCCCTGCGAGACTTGTTCATCCGCGTTGCACAGACCGGAATGGTGCGTGCGAAATGGACCGAGGCGATTCATGACGAATGGATTCGCAACGTGCTCGAGAACAAACCCCATCTGTCTGCCGAGCGTCTGGCGCGAACCCGAACGCTAATGAACGAGGCGGTTCGTGATTGCCTTGTGACCGGATACGAGCATCGGATCGAAGCATTGACGCTTCCGGATGCAGATGACCGCCATGTCCTCGCGGCCGCGATCCACTCCGGGGCACAGATTATTGTGACGTGCAACCTGAAAGACTTTCCAGCAGACGCGCTGGTCCCATTCGACATCCAGGCGCTGCACCCCGACGAGTTTCTGATGGGACTGATGGAGCTGGCGCCCGAGTTAATCTGCGCCGCCGTCAAGCGGCAGCGAGAAGCACTACGCAATCCACCCAAAACCGTCGAGGAGTTGCTCGCCATCTTCGAGAGCCAGGGACTGACTCAGACGGTCGCCCGGCTTCGCGAACGCCTTGACCTCCTTTAGGAAGCTATCGCTGCTCCTTTACCGCCGCGCCTCCTGATACAGGCCGATTTCGTCGCGGCCGTCGCCGTTCAAGTCGCCGATGATGGGGTGGTCGTTAAAGCAGCCGAGATTTGTTCTTTTCGATTTGATGCATGCCAGTCCGATCCGCGGTGGATATGATTCCCTAGGTCGATCCATGCTCTGGCGGGAAGGTGCTCTCGATGGCCGATGCGGCTCAGACGGCAATTGTGGCGGAAGATCTGGCGTTCATTCAGCAAGCGGTTGCCTATCTGGAGCAGCCCAGCTTCCTGATGCGAGTGGCCAACCTGCTGGGCAAGCAGGTGGAGACCTTGAGCCAGGTGCTTCCCACCACGGTGCGCAACTCGGCCGGCAACGTGGTTGATTACGCGTTGCGGCAAGCGTTAGAGGCGGCACTGCTCACACTCAAGAAGCCGCGCGGCAATCAACTCGCCGGGCCGCTTGAACTGGATCGCCTGGACCACGATCGTTGGGAGCGGCTGAAACATAACATGGCGGCCGGGCTGACCGGTGCGCTGGCCGGCACCTTTGGCGTTGCTGCTCTGGCGTTCGAGTTGCCCGTCACGACCACCATCATGATGCGGGACATCGCGGGCGTTGCCCTGACCTGTGGCGAAGATCCCACGGACGAAGCGGTGAAGCTGCAATGCCTGGCCGTGTTCAGC
>JBGTDH010000287.1:0-3999 GCA_041748435.1 Pirellulales bacterium | reverse complement strand
GTACAGGAAGTAGCCCACGTTGTGAGCTTTTGGTTCTGCCGCCTATAGCAGCTTGCTGCACTGCGCCCTGGCATCCGCTCGTGAATTGGAGGGCACCGTGGTTCGAAGATCGTCCTTTCTCCTGGCCGGACTATGTTGCATTTCTGTAGCTGTGTGGGCATGGGCTCGTGATTTAGGACCCGAGTGGACGCAGGTGGGCGGCGAGCTTGTCCGTAGCATGGAGATCAAGGCCAAGCGATACGTAAACGGAAACGTTACGGGTTACACCGTCAAGATGGAGAAGGATGAAGCATCCTTGTTTGAGATCGACGACAATCGAGGTTTCGGATTTCGTTGTCATCCCTACGGCGGATACGAGGTGCGCAAGGAAAAGGATGGGACGGTCGCCAGTGTGCGAGTAAACTTCAGTAACGACATCTGGTACGAGGATATGAATGGCGATGGCTTTTTCGACACAATGACCGATGGACGACAATTAATCGGAAGTAAGTCGTTCATCTTCTTCGAGGGCCGCTTTGTCGCAGTTAGCAGCGGAAAGTCGGGCATCGGTGAAACAGCCGTGTCCAGCAATCGACAAACTGCGTACGTGTTCAAAGACGGCAGTTGGTTGATCGATGAAAAGATATCCCGCTCACAGCGGGCAAGCGAGGCCATCCTTCAGCGGAACGAGCCCATCGAGACAATCGACACTCGTTGGGTCTATGGCAGCCACCGCGGGTTTGGTGAATGGAAATGGCCCGAACCTGAACCGAAGGAGCTTGCTGAACTGACATCGGAATGGGCCAAGGCCATGAGTTCGCTGGAGCTCGCCACGAATCCGGAGGTAGTCCCCTACCTGAACCTCATACGTCCGCAACCCGAAAGCGCGTTTACATCCTTTAAGCACGAACGGCTTTCCTCGGAGTTGATGATCGACACGATGGCCTGGATGGAGATGTTCTTCCAGCCCGGCGCCAATCCGTACGGGAATCTCATTGCGGTGGTTGTTCCCGAACGGTGGCGCATTGGTCAGCAAGGTCTTCGCCGGCCGTCGGTTCCGCTGGCGTCTTTGGAAGATCGCTTGAATAACGTCGAGACTGATACGAGGGACTACGATGAATGGCACGGGCGGATGGAGCAGGCAAGAAAGGCCTCTCCCCTGCTTCCCCTGGCCCGGCCGATGAAGTACTACCTGGCACCGGAGGGAGGCTTGAGCCTGCTTTGGTATCAATACGAGACGCCGGAGTTTGACTTTCAGATTATCGAGAGCAGCGCGGCCGTGCTCGCTCGCTTCCGGCCTCATGACGCGTTCGACATCCAGCGAGGCATTTCCGAGAAGGACGCTGCCAAAATGCTGAGATCCTTGCTCAAGCCTCCTTACTCGAAGACGCTCGTGTTTCGCTTGCCGAGCGTGCTCAAAACCGGGCAGGTGTTCTCGTGCAGGACGGATAATTCCTACGCAGCGTTTCTTGAGCACAAGTTTCAGCCACCGGACTGGACTGATGACATCGTGGGATTTGCGTCCGACCGGCACATCTGCTTGATCCTTCGAAAATGCGAAATTGTAGAAGGCACGCCTACACCCTATCACAGCCACTGGTCCGAGCCTCACCCGGACTGGCTGCGGAAAGATTTGTATGAGAGCAACGGATCCACGCTCGTGATCGATCACCGAAAACGGATGGATGCATCTGCGCCCGCTGCTGCCCAAACACCACGTCCTTGATTCTGAATGTGCTCTTTGACGATCGGCGGGTGCGTCACGCGGCCCAATCGATCGTTGCCGCTACGATGCCAAGGCCTCGCGGGAGCCGGTGGCCAGGCCCGCGGCTTGGGCTTCGTTGAAGCATTCGAGCAGCGTCCGCGCGGGGGCGGCAATCTTGAGTACGGGCGCGAAGTCGGAGAATTCCTTATCCACTTGCGTGAGCAACTCCGCCACGCTCTGTGTCCCCTCGGGCCGCAGGTGGTCGTAGTGCTTCTGAAAAATGCCGCACTCCGGCCAATGCTGCTCGCCCGCGGTGGGCAGCAGAGAAGACAAGGCCACCGCCGCTTCCGCCGGCTTGGGGTTTTCCTCCGTCACGATGGCTTCGATTTCCGTGTGCCGCTCGATCAAGTGGGCCGTGTCTTCCGGCAGCTTCCACTTGCGGGCCATCTGACCGCCAATCTCGGCATGCGTCCAACCAAACGCGGCCCGCTCCAAGCCGGAGAGCCGGATGCCTTGCCCGCGGGCTTGCAGCAGCTTCAGGTACTCGGCGGGAAACTCCTTGGCCAACAGCGGCACGGCCATATCTTGCAGAAGTGCGGCGGCGAAGGCATCTTCCGCCTCGCGTAGTCCCAGCAGCTTGGCGACGATGCGCGCCAGGAGCGCGCGTCGCAGCGAGTCTTGCCACAGATGCTTCAGATCGAACGGCCCGCATTTGGGATTGGGCATCAAACTGAAGACCGCGCTCCACAGGGCGAAGTTCTTGATCGTCCGCACGCCGACCAGCGTGATGGCCGTCTTGACGCTGGAGATCTCGCGGGAAAACCCAAAGTACGCCGAGTTCACAAACTTGAGCACTTGGCCCGTCAGACCGGCGTCCGACTCGATGGGCAGCGCGTACTCGTTGGGCCCGTTGTTGGGGTCTTTCGAGAGTTGCAGCAGGCTAATCGCGCTTTGCGGGAGGGCGGGCAGTTGCCCTCCGGCCAGAATCCGATCGAGATCGAGCTTAACAGGGGCAGTCGTCATGCGAGCAAATCCAGATGAAGAGAGGGAGGAGGCGAATCTCCGTCGCCAGCCTCGAAAAGGTAGGTCACGGTAAAAGTTGCGGCAACCGGCCCGTCTTCGTTTTGCATACCCCCCGCCAGCGATCGCCCCTTGGGGCGATCTCGCCACAGCCTGTTGATTTATCGCCACACAACATGGCAGTTTTCTCTCCGCTGTTGTAGCGCAACATCATGCTGCGATCCGCGTTGCGCCTTATCGACAGTCGGCGATCTTAAGAGGCGCACCCCTTGCGATTTGCATCGTGTTCGCCATTCGAGCGAATCTCGGACTTCAACACGCGGGGTGTCGGTGCGACCATTTCTGTGCGGAGCATCGTTGCTGGTGAGTCTGTATTGGTTGTGCGGCGGGGATCAGCCCGTGGCCGCTCCGGCGGAAGAATCGTCGCGGCCCTCCGATTGGCGTCGCACGGTCGACGGCTGGGAAAACAGGCGCGCTTGGCAGCCAGGTCCGGCGATGTATCGCCCCCAACTCCAGCCCGCGTTCGTAGCAGCCTTTCAGTTGCTGGTCTCGCTGCTGGCGCTGGTCGCCGGAGGCTATCGGTCTGCGACGGGAGGTTTTCCCGAATCTGGGCGGACGATTGTACGGAAACGCGCGCCGATCGGCACTATTAATAGAAACGCCCGCATCGGCCGATCGACGGCCTGCCCATAAACCGCGGAGGCCTCTCATGCGACTTACCTTGCGAACATTGCTGGCCTATCTGGACGATGTGCTGGAGCCGTCGGATTCCCAGGACATCGGCAAGAAGATCGAAGAGAGCGAGTTTGCCGCCAACATCGTGCATCGCACCCGCGATGTGATGCGTCGGCTGCGGCTAGGTGCTCCGCGTCTTGGCGGCCGCGGCATGGGGCTCGACGCCAACACGGTGGCGGAGTATCTGGATAACTCTTTGGACGACGATCGCGTGGGCGAGTTCGAGCGGGTGTGCCTGGAATCGGACGTGCATCTGGCGGAGGTCGCCTCGTGTCATCAGGTGCTGGCCATAGTGTTGGGCGAGGCGGCCGAGGTCGATGCCGGCCTGCGCGAACGGATGTATAAGCTGGCCGATCGCGCGGTTCCTCCCGTTAAGGCGCCGGAAACCAACGGCAAGCATCCGGCGACTGCAGCCATCGCCACGCCCGCCCCGCCGCGCCTGGAGCCGCCGCCGCCCATTGCCGTGGAACTGGCTCATCCGAAACGCAAGACCGTGGTGCCCGAGTATCTGCGCCGACCGGAAGAGGAACGTGCCTGGCAGAAGCCGGCCCTGGTGGCGG
>JBGTDH010000286.1:0-3058 GCA_041748435.1 Pirellulales bacterium | reverse complement strand
GCCTCGGCCCATCGTGTCATCACCGCCTCCTTGCCGAACGTCCACTTCCATCGCCCAACGCCTCGCACAGTCTAGCGCCCTCCCCCAAATTAACAATGGGTGCGCTAGACTAAATCAACACGCCGTTGCGCGTCGGGCTAGCCTTGGAGCGTCGAAATCGCGGCATTCCCTCGATCCGTTAAGCCGTTGCTCGCCGAGGTTTACGCGATTTGCGAATCGAGAGTTCTCGATTTAACCCAAAATTCATGTTCGGCACATTCGCATCTAATCTTGGTTTGCACAATGTGGCCTAAGTGAACGTGACTAACGAGTGCCTCGCAACCAGGCGGAGCAAAGGCTCGCCCACAAGGACGTGTGCATGAGGCTAACTAACACTGCCGCACAGAACCCGGAAAGGAGGTGATCGCAGTCATTGCATCGGAAGTAGCGGCCCGCGAGTATCTGAAATCCGTTGTGGCGAGCCAGCCAAACAGGCTGGGGACACTTTAACGCAAACAAACGTAACGATCCCTTTGGTTTGGAGAATCTCAATGAGACTATTCGTCAATCGCAAACGCCAAGGCTTTACCTTGGTGGAGCTGCTGGTGGTCATCACCATCATCGGCATCTTGATCGCCCTGCTGTTGCCGGCGCTTTCCAGCGCCCGCGAAGCAGCACGCAGCACGCAGTGCAAGGCCAACCTGCGGCAGTTCTACCTGGGCTTTGCCCAGCATGCGGATAAGGATCCGCAAACCCGCATGAGCAGCGGCGCGTTCGACTGGAAGCGTGAAGGCTGCTTGGACTCGATCGGCTGGGTGGCCGACATGGTCAATGGCGGCATCTGCAAGCCGCAAGAGCTGACCTGCCCGGGCAGCCCGTACCGCGGCTCGGAGAAGTACAACGATCTGCTGGGCGTAACCAGCATCGCCCCCGGCGAAGGCAATCCCGATCCCTCGTACATTAACGCGGGCGCCTGCGCCACGCCTCCGGGCGGCGGCTTCACGGGACAGTTCCTGGCAGACAACTTCCTCAAGAAGGGCTACGGCACCAACTACATGACCACCTGGTTCATGAGCCGCATGGCCCCCAAGCTGATTCAGTCCGGCGCGGGCACGGTGAACATTGTTTATCCCAGCACGGGCGGCACGGCCGGCACGCCGGACGAGTTTCGTAACAAGATCAAGGGTCTGGGCGGCGCGGAAGGCCCGCTGCAACAGAAGGTAGTTGATAACAGCTACCACGCCTCTTCGGTCATCCCGATCATGGGCGACTCCAACGTGGGCGACGCCAACGAAGCCTTCCTGGAGCAGGAAATCCCCGGCTTCAACCTGCCCAGCGGTTCGCGGCTGGTGGAATCTTTCTCAGATGGCCCGCACCGCCGCGCCGCCACCACTGCGAAGCTGGAGATCTGGGGAATCAGCGGGGACGTGACGGTGCTCACCTTCAACACCTCAACGGGTGCGGTTACGAACAGCTTGTATGCCATTGAGCAGCCCAAGGGAGGCGCGGCGACTACTGCCACTCCTCTGCCGCATCTCCAAGATTGGCGTGACTTCGGCCCGGTCCACGGCAGCGGCGCCGGCGGAACGTGCAACATCCTGTATGCGGATGGCAGCGTGCGGACCTTTACCGACCTGAACGGCGATGGCTTCCTGAACCCCGGGTTCACCATCCCCACGGGCTTGGCCAGTTACGCCGGACACGGCTACAAGGACAGCATCCAGGAGATCCCGGATGCCCAGATGTTCCACGGCGTGTTCCTGCGTAAGCAGCCGGACAAGCAAAAGCTCGATCCGTGATTGGATAACGGCTTAAGAGTGTTCGTCTAAAGCGATGTTTGATCGTCCCGGAGCGCAGCAACTGCGCTCCGGGACTAGCTTGTTTGAGGGAGAAGTTTGCCGATGCGATGGAAAACCGGATCGATCGTGGTGGCTCTCTTGATCGTGGGAGGAACCCTGCTCTTTGCGGTGCCCCAGTGGTGGGCGGTTGCAGGCTCGACAGGATTGTTTGGCGAATCTCCGGTCATCCAAGCCACCCGAGTGCTGCGACCCGTGGGCGCGCCCCAGTTGGTGGTCGAGGAAACCCGCTGCAATTTTGGCTCCTTGGAGATTGAACAGGCGGCCGAGCATGTCTTCACGCTGAAGAACGCCGGCGATGGCGATCTCCTGCTGCGGCTGGGCGAATCGAGTTGCAAATGCACGCGCGGCGAGCTCTCCACCACCAAAGTTCCCCCCTTTGGCGAAGCCCAGGTGCGGCTGGTGTGGCAACCTCCCAAGTCGGCCGAGGTGTTCGCGCAAGGCGTGACCGTGCATACCAACGATCCGGCGCGTCCCTCCATTTACTTTCACGCGGTAGGCAGCGTGCGTATTCCGCTAGCCGCGTCTGCGGAGGGCGTGTTGATTAAGGCCGCCTTCAACGAGACCGGCGAGGGGAGTGTAATGATCTTCTCGCAAGCCTGGGAGGCTTTCGAGATTGAAACGGCCTGTGACCATCCGACGCTTGCGTTAGAAACGCGCCCTGCCACCGAAGCCGAGCTGGCGAGCTTCGACGTGAAGGCCGGTCATCATGTCCGTGTCACGATGCCCGCGGGACTGCCGCGGGGACCGTTCGAAACGAAGCTTCGCGTACGTGCCGTTCCTGCGGCGGGCGAGGGCGATGCCCGTTCCCTGGTTTTGCCGATCCACGGCGTTGTGACGAGCCGCGTGAAAGCGCAAGGCCCGGGCTTGGAGGACGGCAATCGCTTGGATCTGGGAACCATTTGGCAGGGAGACTCCAAGCGCGTCACGCTGGCGATGTTCGTTCGCGGCGAGCACGAAGACCTGGCAGTGAGTGAGGTCCGCTGCAAGCCGTCCACCTTGCAGGTGAGCCTCGGCTCGCGGCAGCAAATATCTCCGCAGCTCAGCCGCTACAAGCTGGAAATTGAAGTGCCCGCCCAGACGCCCGTCTTGCACAACCTGGGAGCAACGCCGGGCGAGATCGTACTGAAGACCAATCATCCGGATGCACCGGAGCTTCGCTGGTCGGTATTCGTAGCCGTATTGAAGAAGCCGTAAGGATCAGACATCGAGAGGATGCATGA
>JBGTDH010000285.1:0-3066 GCA_041748435.1 Pirellulales bacterium | reverse complement strand
ACGAAGCCGCCAAAGGAGAAGCCGTCGTAGAACTCGCACACGAGCCGCCGCATGCGGTCCATGCCCTCGTTGAAGCCGGGTCCCCACTTGCCGAGCTGGGCCTTCGAGAGATCGCCAGTTTGGAGCGATTCAACGATCGTGTCGGCCGCCAGTTGGCCGCTCTTCAGCGCCAGCAGCACTCCGGAGGAATAGAGCGGATCGAGAAACCCGTAGGCATCGCCCACCAGCACCCAGCCATCGCCGGCACACTCGGTGGAGCGATAGGAGTAATCCTTGGTGGCGAAGTAGTCGGAGACGCGGCGGCCCACCTCGATCCGCTGGCGGCAGGCCGGGCAGTTATCGAGCTCCTCCTCGTAGATCTTCGCGTAATCGGTCCCGCGCTCTTTGTTGAACAGCTCGTCGAATGCCCGCACGATGCCGACGCTGATGATGTCGTTGTGCAGCGGGATGTACCAGAACCAGCCCTTCTTTCCCTTGGTGGAGAGGACGAGCGTGGCGCCTTCGTCCTTGCCCTGATCTCGATAGGCGCCCTCGAAGTAGGTCCACAGCGCGCCCTTCTTGAGCAGCGGATCGACCACACGAGTCTTGAAGCGGTTGGAGAGCAGGGCGCTTTGGCCACTTGCATCGACCACCACCTGCGCGCTCACCTCGCGCTGCCTGCCATTATCTTCCTGGATCTTCACGCCCACCGCCTGGGCGCCCTCGAACAGCACCTCCAGCACGCGCACGCCCTCTTGCACTTGCACGCCATGCTCGCGGGCATTGTCGAGCATCAGCTTATCGAACTCGCTGCGCAGCACCTGCCAGGTCTGCGAGCACTCGTGCGGCTTGTGATCCATAAAATAAAACGGCTCGGAGAGGCGGCCGCTCTGGCCGACGAACTGCACGCTGTGCTTCTTGATGAAGGCGCTCTTCTTCATCTTCTCCAGCATGTTCAGCCGCTTGAGGACCCAGTAGGTCTCGGGTATGAGCGATTCGCCAATGTGGAACCGCGGGAAGTGGTCGCGTTCGAAGAGTTGCACGCGGTGGCCGCGCTGGGCGATCAGGGTGCTGGCGGTAGCGCCGGAAGGACCGCCGCCGATCACGACTACGTCGGTTTGCTGGATGTTGGGCATGGCGACACCGGGCAAGAGGGTAACGGAAACGGGCATTCTACCAGACGGACGATCGGACGCCCTCAGTTTAGATGTTCAGACAATAGTTGTCCAGACAAATAATAACGAGTTGGAGGGGCGCTCGCGGAGGCTCGAACGAGAATTGCACAAAAGCAGGCGCGGTTCCCGGCACTCGGCAAATCGTGAGCTATTCTTGAGCAGCGGGTTGCCGGGCTGCCGCCCAAGGCGCGGAGGACCTGTGCGGGGGATGTCGAGGACCTCGACCCTCTCGGACCGGTCCGGTGACCCTGCGTTTCTGATTTGCCGCGCTGGCGGTGCGCCCTGGGGAGTATGAGCATGGCCCATGCCCTGCTGGATGAGCCGGCCAGTCCCATCGCCGGGGGCGAACCGGTGGCGGCTGCGCCTCGCGTGAGCGTGCGGCGCGTCCTGCACGTCATCAACGGCGAGCACTACAGCGGCGCCGAGCGAGTTCAAGATCTCTTGGGGTTGGGCCTGCCGCAATGCAACTACGAGGTCGGCTTTGCCTGCCTTAAGCCGGATCGATTTCCCCGGTTGCGACGGGCCGAGCAGTCGGCACTGTACGAGTTTCCCATGCGGTGGAAGTTCGACTTTCTGCCGGCCTGGAGCATCGCACGCCTGGTTCGCCGCGAAGCGTACGATCTGATTCATACGCACACGCCACGCAGCGCGTACATCGGGCAGATTGCGGCCACGTTGGCGGGCGTGCCGATGGTGCATCACGTGCATAGCCCGACTAATCGGGATACGGCGCAGCCCTGGCGTAACCGGCTCAATCTGGCCACGGAGCGGATCGGACTGTGCCGCGTGGCCCACGTAATTGCCGTGTCCCGCACGCTTGCGCAATGGTCGCATTCGCTGGGAATTCCGCGATGGAAGATCTCCACGGTTCACAACGGAGTGCCGGCGCAAGGCGATCTCACACCGCGGCCGTACCCCTGCTCCACCTGGACTCTGGGAACCGTGGCGTTGTTTCGGCCGCGGAAGGGTTTGGAGGTTTTGCTGGAAGCCATCGCCCTGTTGCGATCGCAAGGTTTGCCCGTGCGGCTTCGGGCGGTGGGAGGATTTGAGAACCCGGCTTACGAAGCGACCATCCGGGCATTGAGCGAAAAACTCGCTCTACAGTCCGCCATCGATTGGGTGGGTTTCCGCCAGAACGTGCCGGCCGAGTTTGCCCGCATGGACGCGTTCGTGCTGCCCAGCCTGTTTGGCGAGGGTCTGCCGATGGTCATTCTGGAAGCCATGGCGGCCGGCGTGCCCGTGGTGGCCACTCGCGTGGAAGGCGCGCCGGAAGCGGTGCGCCACGAGTTGGAGGGCTTGCTGGTCGAGCCGGGAGATGCCCGCCGTCTGGCGGAGCAGGTAGCCCGCCTGATGCGCGGCGAGGTCGATTGGCACGAATTGCGGGAAGCGGCGCATCGGCGGCAGGCCAAGAGTTTTTCGGCCGAAAGCATGGCGGCGGGCGTGGCTCGCGTGTACGACAAGCTGCTCGATCCGGCCGCACCTTCAACAATGGCGACCAGCGAAAGCCAGGAGTTGGAACATGCCGCCGCGGATTGAAATGTTCGGCTTGTCGATCGACCCCGTGCGGATGGAAGAGGCGGTCGAGCAGGTATATCGCTGGATCGCGGCAGCGGAGGCCAGGGAAGCAGGGTCCAGGGAACAGGGGACAGGGGACAGCAGGAGGACAGGGGACCCTTGCCGCTTTGTGGTCACGCCGAATGTCGACCATGTGGTCGTGTTCCAGCAGCACGCCGAGCTCCGCCAGGCGTATGAAAAGGCCTCGCTCGTTCTGGCCGATGGCATGCCGCTTGTGCTGGCTTCACGATTGCTGCGTCGGCCCCTGCCGGAGCGCGTGGCGGGGAGCGACCTGGCGCCTGCGCTGTTTGCCGAGGCGGCGGGCAGGCGATGCCTGCGCGTGTACCTGCTGGGCGCG
>JBGTDH010000284.1:0-4932 GCA_041748435.1 Pirellulales bacterium | reverse complement strand
CCGCTGGGCCAATCGCGCAGCATCTCCGGCGTGAGCGGAAGCCGGCCGCTAGGACCCGCGGCGTTGGTCACAATGTCCAAGAGCGCCGCTTCGCCGGAGCCCAGCAAGTCGTCAAGCGTGAAGGTAGTAGTGGGCATGATGTCTCAAGATTTGTGTCGCCAGGGACGCGAGTTAAATTGTCAGTGCAGTTGCTCGCCTTCCACCAGCGGATAGCCGCGCAAGAACTCTTCGGCCGACAGCATTCGCTTGCCGGCCGGTTGAATCTGTTCGATCTTGATCAGCCCCCGGCCCGTGGCCACCGCCAGTTCCTGGCCCTGCGAGCGAACAACGGCGCCCGACCGCGCGGCTGAGGTTTCGTCCAGCACGGCAATCCGGCCCAAAATCAGCCGCACCGGCTCGCTGCCCCCCGGACGAGTCCAATGCGTGAATGTCTTCGGCCACGGCTCCAGTGCCCGCACCTGATCTTTGATGGCTTGCGCACTACGGTTCCAATCGATCTGGCCATCGGACTTCTTCAGCCGCGGGGCCTTTGTGGTGAGCGATTTGTCTTGCGGAATGGATGTTGTGCGGCCAGACAGCAGCGCCTCGATGGTTTGCACGAGCAGCGGCGCACCGAGCTCCGCCAGCCGAGTCTCCAACTCCACGGCGTTTTCGTCAGGATCGATGGTGGTGGCAGCTTGCGCCAGGCACGGCCCGGCATCGATCTGCGGCGTCATGTGAATCACGGTCACGCCCGTCTCGCGCTCGCCGTTATAAATCGCCCAGTTGATGGGCGCGGCGCCGCGATACTTGGGCAACAGCGATCCGTGCAGGTTAATGCCCCCCAGACGCGCCACGGCCAGCGTCTCGGGCTTAAGGATCTGTCCGTAGTCGGCCACGATCAGCAGATCGGGATTGTGGCGCGCCAACTCCTCACGCGCTGCGGGGGTGTTGATGCTCTCGGGATCGTAGATCGGCGTGCCGTGCTCGGTGGCGATGACTCGCAGTGGACTTGATGGCGGGGCTTTACGCCCCGGCGCCTCCCGTGGCGGTTGCGTAACCAGCAGCGTCAGCACATGGCGGGATCGAAGTAGCGCACGAAAGGTCGGAGCGGCGAACGGCCCGGTCCCCATCATCACGAGCCGGAGCGGCTCTAGCATCGCAACTTCTCCAGTTCGGCCAGCCGCACGGCGATGGCCGCATCGTCCGGAATCTCGCCCCGCTGCCGCTGATGCGCGTAGTGCAGCTCGAATTCCTCCAAGGCTTCCCTCGCCGCCAGAGAAGCCGTGGGCGTCAGCTTGTCGATAAACAGCACGCCATCCAAGTGATCAACCTCGTGCTGCGCCACCCGGGCAAACATGCCGCTGAGCTCGGCCGTGACTTCCTCACCTCGGAGCGAGAAGGCGCTCAGGTTCAATTTCTCGGGCCGCTTCACCTGCGCGTACACGCCCGGCAGGCTCAGGCAGCCTTCTTCTTCTTCTGCTGAACCCTTCCGCCCACTGATCACCGGGTTCAGGAACACATGCTCTTGGTCCGGCTGTTCGACATCCCCGGTCAGGTTGGCAATGAACAAGCGATAGGGCAGATCCACCTGATTGGCGGCCAAGCCGATGCCGCGGCTGGTGTACATCAGCGCGAACATCTCGCGAATGATCTCAACCAACTCCGCGTCAACCCGTTTGAGCGGCTTCGACGCGTGACGCAGCGTGGGATGCGGGTATTCAATGATCCTCAAAGCGCGCGAACTCCCCGGTCAGCCCTTGGCGATTGCCGCCTCATCTTAAGGGAATCACGCCAAGTAGAAAAGCAGCCCTCTCTACGAGGGAGCGGCGACCGGCGCTCGCCACGAGAAACCAGAAGCCCGCAGGCGGGAAGCAGCACGACAGACTGTGTGCCATCCGGTGGGTTTCGGGTGGTGGCGTTACTGGGAGGTTGCGCCAAAAGTGTGCCAACGTGCTGCTCGCCCGCCTGCGGGCCGGCTAGACGTGATACGTCAAGAAGAATAACGAGCAATCCGAATGCCAGAACTCCAAACGGATCGGGATCGCAGTTAGAAGTGTTTGCAATCAAGAGAGTTATCGATTGCCAAAGCAGAATGATCTGCTAAGTTGAGATTCGTATTTCGGCGCTTACTTTTCAACATTGTCCGAATTATCGGCGCTATTGTGCGATCATTTCTGTGGATACTGGCGGCCGCTGTTCTGGCCTATTCCGTGACCCTGCTGTGGTTCATCGCCGTGGATCAGCAGCCAGGCATCCACTGTTTACTGCGCGGCGGAAGCGAGCGCGGGCCACGCATTGCCGTTGATCGCGGATTGCAGTTTGTGGGCGATCGTCCGCAAACGGGAGATCATATTGTGGCGATCGCGGGACGCAGTTCGCCTACGTTCATTCACTTTCATCGTCGATTTAACGAGGCCGCGGTTGCACCGGCCGAAGCGTTCCCGCCTGGAGATGACACGACCGTTGGATCCTTGGCGGCTGGAAACCGCAACGTCATCCAATGGGGCGGTCAGCGGTGGGCTCGCATCGATTTCGAACGTGAGGGAGACCCACATTCCGCCTGGGTGGCGCTCAGCACGCCTGCGGCCAGCGACTTGCTCCTGTACTGGACATGGTTTGTCTTGGAGCTGCTGATCTTTGGCATCGGCGCGGTGGTTGTATGGCGGCGTCCCGGCGATTCCTCGGCGGCCTTATTCTACGTGCTATGCGCAATGCAAGTGGTGATGTTTCTTGGCGCCTTTCACTGGCCTAAGCTGGTCGACACGCGGTGGTTGCTGTATCCCTTCTTATTGAGCACTGTGGTGGTCGCGCCGCTCATGCTGCACTTTCACGTGGTGTTCCCCCGACCGCCGGCGCTGGTTCGCCGCTGGCCACGCTGCACCGTAGTGGCCATTTATGCATTGCCTGGAATCTGGCTGGTGCTGACATTCGCCTGCTTGATTCGCATGGCTTGGCTGTACGAAGGGGGCGCGACTCCCGACGCCCTGACCGTGCAGTTGCGGCTCTTCACGGTGTTGATGTACTCCTACCTCGTGTGGGCACTGGCCATGTTCGCGGCCAGCCAGGCGCTGCTGGTGCGGAGTTTTCTTCGCGCTCGCAGGCCCGCGGAACGCAATCAAGTCAAGTGGCTCCTGGCCGCAATGTTCGTCGGCGCCTGGCCCGTGGCTTACTTGCTGTACACCTCCACCTGGCAGCCGGACGAGTTCGTGTTTGGCGTTCGATCGAAAGTGATGCTCTACGCCACCAGCGCCGTGTTTGCCTTGGGTTATGCCGTGAGCATAACCCGGTACAAGCTGCAGCAGGCCAGCCGGATTGTGGATCGGGGCTTGATCTATGTGGCGATCAGCTTCACCGCGACGGCCGTGTTTTGCAGCCTGGTGGGGGTGGGGACGATGCTCGTAGGCCGCTACTACTTCAGTTGGCAGAACGCTGCCGCCGCCGGAGCGACTGCCATGCTCGTTGTCGTGCTGCTGGGCGCGCTGCGCGATCGATTGCAGCGGGCCTTGGATCTGCGGTTCCATAAGCAGAAGCATCAACTCGATAAGGCGATGCTGCGCCTGAGCGAGGCGGTCGATCAGTTGGTCGAGCCGGCACAGTTGGCACAGCAACTCCTGCAATCTGCCCACGATGCCGTGCGCGCCGATCGCGGGGCCGTGTATCTTCGCCGCTCGAATGCACAGGGTTACGAGCTGGCTGCGTGGACCGGGTGGCCCGCGGCGCCGGAGCGGGAATTGAACTCGTCGCCAGCGGCACGGCTCGGTGCGGCGTTAACTCTCGCCCTGGAGCTCGAAGGCGAAGAAGTGGGCCTGATGGTGCTGGGGCCAAAGGACGATGCTACGCCCTATACGCTGGAAGATCGCGCCTTTCTGGCGGGGCTGGTGCAGGCCACGGCGTTGGCGCTGCGCAGCGCCCGCGGCCATCGCACGATCGAAGACTTGCGCCAGGAGCTGCACTCCAAGGTCGAGAAGATCGCCGAGCAGCAGCAGCGAATTCATTTCCTGCAAAGCGAGCTGCTCAATCTGCCGCCGCGATCTCGCGGCCCCGCGCAAGCGCAGCCGGCAGAAGTCTCGAACTCATGGCGAAGCAACGAACGGCGAATTGTGGGGTCCAGTCCGGTGCTGGCAAACCTGCTCCGCGACACCGCGCGCGTGGCGAGCACCAACTCCTCGGTGATGATTCGCGGCGAGAGCGGCACGGGCAAGGAGCTGATCGCGCAAGCCATTCACGAGCAAAGCCCGCGGGCGGATGGCTCCTTTGTGGCGGTACACTGCGCAGCGCTGAGCTCGGGCCTGCTGGAGAGCGAATTGTTTGGCCACGTGCGGGGCGCGTTTACCGGAGCAGACCGCGACAAGGCGGGGCGCTTTGAGCTGGCCGACAAGGGGACGCTGTTTCTGGACGAGATTGGCGATATCAGCCCCGAGACGCAGGTCAAGCTGCTGCGGGTGCTGCAAGAGCGTTCGATCGAGCGGGTCGGCGGCACGCGGACCATTCCGGTGGATGTGCGGCTGGTGACCGCCACGCATCAGGATCTGGAAGCGCTGATCCGGCAGGGTCGTTTTCGCGAGGACTTGTACTATCGGTTGAACGTCATCAGTCTGCGCTGCCCCGCGCTGCGTGAGCGGCGCGAAGACATCTTCGAGCTGGCCGTGCAATTCTTGCGACGCTACTCGGCCGAGTGTGGCAAGCAGATCGCGCGGATCGAAGACGATGCGATCGAGGCGCTGGCCGCCTACGCGTGGCCCGGCAACATCCGTCAGTTGGAGAACGCCATCCAGCGCGCCGTGGTGCTGGCCGAGGGCGATGCGGTGCGCCGCCGCGATTTGCCGCCAGAGGTTTTGGCCAGCGGCTCGGGAGTGAACAGTGTCGTGATTGATCCCCAAAGCCCCGCGCCGCGCCGGATGGGGAGGGTGGCGGAATCAACGCAGGTCGCTTCGGCGGCCGTCATCGCGT
>JBGTDH010000283.1:0-6581 GCA_041748435.1 Pirellulales bacterium | reverse complement strand
CTATTGCCACGGTCGTTCCAATAACTCCGTCTCTTCCGAGAAATCCCTGTGCGCCTGATCTCCTACCTCAGCTCCTCCGGACCCCGCGTGGCGGGCGTGCGTGAGGATGGCTACGTCGATCTGCAGCAAGCCGATGCTTCGCTTCCCGCTTGTATCAAGCAGTTGCTGGGGCAGGGTCCGGCGGCACTGGCGCGGGCCGCGGCTGCGGTGGCCAACGGAGAGCCGCTGGCGAAAACCAGTGTCAAAGTGTTGGCCCCCGTGCCACATCCGCAGAAGGTGATCTGCATCGGGTTGAATTATGCCGATCATGCCAAAGAAAGCGGCGTGGCCCCACCGCCGGAGCCCGTGGTGTTCAACAAATTTCCCACGGCCGTAGCTGCCGCGGGAGACGCAATTGTCTTGCCGCGCGTGGCCACCGCCGTCGATTACGAAGCGGAGCTCGTTGCCGTCATCGGCATCGGCGGACGGCACATTTCCAAAGAAGCGGCGCTGGCGCACGTGGCCGGCTATTGCCCCGGGCACGATGTCTCTGCTCGCGATTGGCAACTCGAGAAGCCCAGCAAGCAATGGCTATTGGGAAAGACCTTCGACACTTTCGCGCCGTTCGGGCCCGAGCTAGTCACGTCCGATGAGGTGGGCGATCCCGGTCAGTTGCGGATCGCCTTTCGTTTGAACGGCCAGACGCTGCAAGATTCCAGCACGCGGCAGTTGATCTTCAGCGTAGCCGAGTTGATCGCCTACATCTCGCAGATCTGCACCTTGCTCCCCGGCGATGTGATTTTCACCGGCACGCCCCCGGGCGTCGGTTTCGCACGCAAGCCGCCCCTGCTGTTAAAAGCCGGCGACGTGGCCGAAGTCGAGATTGAACGCCTCGGCATCCTCCGCAACCCCGTCGTGGCAGAAGCTTGAGCGACGTTGGACTCTGACTATCCCCTTTCAACGGGCATACCTACAAGTTCTTTGGCGAGCCGATCTCTTGGATAGCGGCGGCGATGAAGTGCGCTTTGCTGGGCGGGCTGCGACGGTTGCCCGCCGCTGCGCTTCGCCGGCAGCTTTTCTTTCGACGCCGAGACCCGCCTTCCGGCGGCGTTGCCGCACGTGTCCGCTTTGTCGTGGAGAATCGTATACTACCAACGGGAACGGACCCCTTCCGGGTCTGGTGGTTGTCAACGCGCGGAGGGTGGGCCACATGCGCTTTCGCCGGACCGATTTGAGTAAGTATTGTCTTCTCCTGCTGGTGAGTTGCCTGACGGGCGGGTCGCGAGCTCATGCGCAGTTCGTCGGCGCCAAGCTCGATCAGGCGCGCACCTATGCCTTTCTGGTCGGCTGCGCCGAGTACGACAAACGCGAGCTGCGGCCCCTCACTTACACGGTGCGGGATGTGGAAGACTTCCAGAGCGTGCTGCTTGGCTCCGGAGTGCCGCCGGAGAATATCGTGCTCATGCACGATCAGCAGTCCCGCAACCTCCTGCCGGAGGCCAAGAAGATTCGCGAGCAGTTGGATTTGCTGCTGGCCCGCGTGGATCGCAAAGCCACGTTGATTATCGCCCTCTCAGGACATGGCGTGCAATTCGAAGGGCAGAGCGCCAACTACTTCTGCCCCCTGGATGCCAACTTGCAGGACCCCGCGACGCTGCTGCCGCTGAACGAGATTTACCGCCAATTAGAGGGCTGCCCGGCGGAGCGCAAGCTGTTGCTGGTCGATGCTTGCCGCAACAATCCGGAATCGGCGTTGGCCAAGAGCCGCGCCGTGGTCGATCTGGCCAGTGTCTCGCGGCCGCAGGAAGATCGGGTGCCGCAGGGCATCGTTGCGCTCTTCAGTTGCAGCGCCGGACAGCAAAGCTACGAACATCCCACCCTCAAGCACGGCGTGTTCTTCTACCAGATGTTGCGTGGATGGAAGGGCGCCGCCGATGCCAATCGCGATGCCTCCGTCACGCTGGATGAAGTGCTCTCCTACACCAAGCTCAAGACGGAGGCCTTCGCCCATGCCGAGCTGGGGGCCAAGCAGATCCCGCATCTCAAGGGCGATTTCTCCGGCACCTGGGTCCTGCAGGATGTCGCCAAACTTGGCACGGCCGCTGCCCGGCCGGATAGCGAAGACCCCTGGCGATCCTCGCTCACCGGCGTTTGGAAGGGCACCTACTACTATCAGGTCGATTCCAAGCGGCAGGCCGTTAATTTCACGGTAATCCTGGTGCAGGAGGGCGCCGACGTGGTGGCCTTCCTCAAGGAACCCAACACCTTTGGCGATGCGCGCAGCCCCTACCTCTACGCCACGTGCCGCGGCACGTTCCAGGAAGACACCATGCGGCTCTCGTTCACCAAGACCTACGACGGCACCGCCGAGGTCGATCACGATGTCCACTACGTGGGACGCGTTTCCAGCGACGGAGCAAAACTGCTTAACGGCGCTTGGAAGATCAGAGAGGATTGGGGCGGCGCGTTCTCGCTGGAAAAGGACACTTCGACCCACGCCGGAATGATGGCGGGCCTGTGGAGCGGCACGACCACGTATCCCGCGCAGGCCAATCGCGGGTCGGAGAAATTCCTGATGATGGTGGTGCATCGCGGCAGCGAGGTGACCGGCTTCATCAAGCAACGCGACGCGGGCCGGCAAGGCGCCGATGCCTGGCGTCACGCGACGGTGCGTGGCCGATTCGATCCCGGCTCGCAGCAGATGACGTTTACGAAAACCTTCGATGCCGGCGCCGCCGCGGGCATCGATTACGCCGGGCATCTCTCCGAAGACCGCAATCAGGTCTACGACGGCGCCTGGCAGATTCCCGGCTCTTTCACCGGCGGCTTCCAATTGGAACGCTCCCCGGCCTCCCGCTGAGCATGGTCGACGCCCTCCCGGGCTTCCTCGGGTCCCAGCACCGTGGGCTGTTACTGTTCGGCCGCCATCAACGACAGTCAAGGTGCCTACGGGAGCCCGCGCTGGCGTCAAGACACCGCTTCGGCGAACCGGCATCCTTGCGGACACCCTGATCGGCTATTTGCGGGCGGCGCGCTTGCGGGCGCTTTTGCGGCTCTCTTCCAGCATGGGCTCCAGTTCGGCGGCAAAATCGGCCACGTCCTGAAACTCGCGGTAGACGCTGGCGAAACGCACGTAGGCCACCTGATCCAGAAGCCGCAAGTGCTGCATCAGCAGCTCGCCTACGTAGCGGGATTCCACTTCGGAATCGAAGTTGGAGTAGACCTCGTTTTCGATGGCCGAGATCACGGCTTCGATCTGGTCGCTGGAGATGGGCCGCTTCCAGCAAGCTTTCTCCAAGCCTTCCTTGATCTTGTTCCGCTCGAATGGCACGCGGGAACCGTCCTTCTTCACCACTTTGACGTTCAGCTCGTCGATCTGCTCGTAGGTCGAGTACCGACGCCGGCACTGCAAACACTCGCGACGGCGACGGATGGCAAATCCCTCCTGCGCCGGGCGGGAATCGATCACGCGATCGTTATCTTGTTTGCAGAAAGGACACTTCATCGCTGGCCACGCTCCTAGACTCGCGGCAGTGTGTATATTAGTCACAGGGGCTGACGAATGAACATGGCAATTGCACGGCGAGGCACGGGCGGCACATGGCGCATCTGGGCGTAAACATCGATCACGTGGCCACGGTGCGGCAAGCTCGCCGCACGAACGAACCCGATCCGGTCTGGGCGGCCACGCTGGCAGAGTTGGGAGGCGCCGATGGCATCACGCTGCATCTGCGGGAAGATCGCCGGCACATTCAGGATCGAGACTTGCGCATCTTGCGCGAGACGGTGACGGTGAAGCTCAACCTGGAGATGGCCTGCGCCGAGGACGTGCTGGCCATTGCCTGCCAGTTCCGACCGGATCAGGCTACGCTCGTGCCGGAGCGGCGGGAAGAAGTTACGACCGAGGGTGGTCTCAACATTGTCGCGGCGGGCGATCGCGTGAAAGACGCCATCGCCCGCTTGCAGGATGCCGGCATTGTGGTGAGCATGTTTCTCGATCCCGATGCGGAACAGATTGCGGCAGCTCAGAAGTGGGGCGCTAACGCCGTGGAGTTGCACACCGGTCAATATGCACTGACGAGCGGCGAAAAGCAGGCCGCCGAGTTGGAGAAACTGCAACAGGCGGCTCGTCAGGTGTGCGCGGCCGGTCTGACGCTGCACGCCGGCCACGGCCTCACGTATCGCAATGTGAAGCCCATCGCCAGCATCGCCGGCATGGATGAGTTGAACATCGGGCACAGCATCGTGGCCCGCGCCCTGATGGTGGGTTTCGAACAAGCGGTGCGCGAGATGAAGAAACTGATCGCATAAACGCCGAGAGCATAGTCTGGCATGAATGGCGCGGCGACTGCTTCCGGGTTGGAACTCTTGGACTATCTGGCCGTGGCCGGTTACCTGGCGGTCACGCTCGTGATTCTCGTTCGCGCCGGCCGCAAACAGCAAGACACGGAAGACTTCTTTCTGGGCGGACGCAGCATGCCCTGGCTGGCCGTGGGCCTGTCGATTATGGCCACGCTGCTGTCGACCAACACCTACCTGGGCGCCCCCGGCGAGATGATTCGCTATGGCCCCGCCTATTTCTTCGGGTTTCTGGCGTATCCCCTGGCGGCGCTCGTGGTGCTCTCGCTGTGGGTACCGTTCTTCATGCGGTTGCGGCTGACGAGCGCCTACGAATACCTGGAGCAACGCTTCGATGCGCGGGCGCGGTTCGTCGGCGCGCTGCTGTTTCTCGGATTGCGGCTGGGCTGGATGTCGATGGTCGTGTACACCGCCTCAATGGCGATGGTCACCATGCTGCCCGCGCCGATGGCCGCGGTTGCGAAGTTTTTCGGCGCTCCGCACCCCATTTATCCGGTCATCGCGGCGGTGGGCATCTTCGCCACGATCTATGCGTGCCTGGGCGGGATTCGCGCCGTGATCTGGACCGATGTGCTGCAGGCCGTAATGCTGTTCGGCGGCGTGCTTCTCATTATCGGCTATGTCGCATGGTCGGAAGGGACGGGGGTTCCCACGTGGTGGAGCAGAATCTCGGCAAATCGCGACCATGCCCCCGGAATCCAGTGGGCCACGTGGGACATCGCCGAACGCACCACCGTACTGTGGGCCTTCTTCAGTGTGCTGGCCTGGAATATTTGCACGCACTGTTGCGATCAGGTGGCGCTGCAACGCTACTTCAGCACAACCTCGCTGGCCGCGGCTCGACGAAGCTTTATCGTGAATATTGTCTCGGCCGCCTCGATCGGCCTGCTGCTGGCCATTTCCGGCCTGGCGCTGCGGTATTATTTTCTCCAGCATGCGGATCGGCTGCCCACGGGCCTGACGCCCATGAGCGGGGCAGATCAGCTCATGCCGTTCTTCTACGCGTTCGAGCTGCCGGCCGGTTTTGGCGGGCTGATCCTGGTGAGCTTCCTGTGCGATGCCATGCAGACCTTGGGTTCAGGAGTGAACAGCATCGCCGCCGTGTTGACCAGGGATGTCACGGGCAATCGCCAGACCGGAGATGCCGCCGAGATGCGATCGGCGCGGCTGGTCACGCTGGGCGTGGGCGCGTTCTCCACGCTGTTGGCCGTGTTGGCGGCTGGCTATGCCATGCATGCGGGAAGAACGATCTTCGATATGCTGCCCCGCATGTTCAACATGTTTCTAGGCCCGCTGGCCGCGATGTTCATGATTGGCATGTTTTATCGCCGTGCCACGGGGCCGGTTATTCTGGCGGTCGTGCTGATTACGCAACTGTTTTCCACGCTCTGGTCGTGGTGGGGCGAAGTTCCCTGGCTGCTCGGCACGCTAGGACTCGAGGGACTTTCCAAGGATTGGATCGGCATCCTGGGCATTGATGCCGCGGGCAAGCCCCGCACACCTTCCGTGCTGTTGGCGATTGCCGTGCCCGCCGTGGTTGGTCTAGTAATCGGCGCCGTGCTGAGTCGCCTGTTCGGCCGCGACGAACATCCGGGACTCGATTTCACCTGGCGTGCCGTCATGCGCCGCCCTCCTCGCTAACTGCCATGAACCCCCACGAACTGGACGCCTGGCACATGGCTCGCGCGCTGGAGTTGGCGGCGCGCGGCGAGGGTTTCGTGGAACCCAATCCGATGGTCGGCTGCGTCGTGGCCCACGGGGCGGAGATTATCGGCGAGGGCTGGCATCAACGCTTCGGCGGTCCGCACGCAGAAGTGGAAGCGCTCACCCTTGCGGGCTCGCGCGCCCGCGGTGCTACGCTGTACGTGACTCTGGAGCCCTGCTGCCATCACGGCAAGACGCCGCCCTGCACAGAGGCGCTCATCGCGGCGGGAGTGGCGCGGGTGGTGATCGCGCAGCGTGATCCCTTTCCCGCGGTGTCCGGAGGTGGAATCGCGCGGCTTCAAGCGGCGGGCGTGCAAGTCGAGATCGGACTGTGTGCCACGGAGGCTTCCCGCCTGAATGCGCCGTATCTCAAACTTCTCTCCACCGGCAGACCGTGGGTGATTGCCAAATGGGCCATGACCCTGGATGGCAAGATTGCCACGCGCACGGGGGACAGCCGCTGGATCTCCTGCGAAGCGTCGCGGCAGATCGTGCATCAGTTGCGCGGCCGCGTCGACGCCATCCTCGTCGGCCACGGA
>JBGTDH010000282.1:0-1728 GCA_041748435.1 Pirellulales bacterium | reverse complement strand
CGCGTGGAAGAGGAGATTGCCCGCATCTACCCGACGGACCGGATCCAAAGTCCGGTGCATCTGTCGATCGGGCAGGAAGCGGTTTCCGTGGCGGTGTGCGAGGCGCTGGAAGCCCAGGACGTGGTCTTCGGCACGTATCGCGGCCATGCCTGCTACCTGGCCAAAGGGGGCAGCCTGCGGGGCATGATTGCCGAGCTCTACGGCAAAGCCACCGGCGTGGCCAAAGGCAAAGCCGGCTCGATGCATCTGATTGACGTGGCGGCCGGCGTGATGGGCGCATCCGCGGTCGTGGCCAGCAGCATCTCCCAAGCCGTGGGTTATGCCCTGGCGCTGCAGATGCGCAGCGAGCCGCGCGTGGTGGTCTGCTTCTTTGGCGATGGCGCCGTGGAAGAAGGGACGTTTCACGAGAGCTTGAACTTCGCGGCGCTGCGGCGGCTGCCAGTGCTGTTCGTCTGCGAGAACAACTTCTACGCCATTCACTCGCGGCAGCGGGACCGCCAGGCGACGGGCAACATCTGCCAACTGGCCCGCGCGCATGGCGTGCAGGCGGAACGATTCGAAGAGCAGGACCCCTATCGCATTTACGCCAGTGCTTGCCGCGCGGTCGAGGAGCTGCGCGGCGGGCAATCGGGGCCGGTGCTGCTGGAGTGCTGGTGCTATCGCTGGCAAGAGCACGTAGGACCGGGGCAAGACTACGCCGCCGGCTATCGGGCGCGAGAGGAAGCGCAGCCGTGGATCGAGCAAGACCCGCTGAAACTGGTGGGGGAGAAACTTCCGGCCATCGCGCGGCAGGAGATCGAGCAGGACGTCGATCGCGAGATTGCCGAGGCGTTTGACGCCGCAGAGTGCGACCCGTTGCCCTCTGCGTCGGAACTGTACGCAGACTTGTACGCTTAGAATCCGAGAGACAAATGACGCTGATCACCGCGTGGGGCAGGCTTCCGAGTTTGCCGGAACAGAGGCTGGGTAGCAGCAAGCCAGAGACCGTGCAGGCTGCGCTGCGCACCAGAACGTATGGCGAGGCGTTGCGCGAGGCGCTGGTGCAGGAAATGCAGCGGGACGAGCGCGTGTTCCTGATGGGCCAGGGGATCGACGATTTCAAAGGTTTCTACGGCACCACGCGAGGGCTGGCCGAGAAATTCGGTCGCAGCCGCGTGTTCGATACGCCGCTTTCCGAAGACGGCATGACGGGCGTGGCCATCGGCGCCGCGCTGGCCGGCATGCGGCCGGTGCATTCGCACATTCGCATGGATTTTCTGCTCCTCGCGATGAACCAACTCGTGAACATCGCCGCCAAGAGCGGCTACATGTACGGCGGGCAAGTAAATGTGCCGCTGGTCGTGCGGACGGTTATTGGCCGGAGCTGGGGCCAAGGCGCGCAGCACTCGCAGGGGTTGCACTCGCTCTTCATGCACATCCCGGGATTGCGGGTCGTCGCTCCCAGCACACCGTACGATGCCAAGGGGCTGCTCGTCGCCAGTATTCGCGAAGACAACCCGGTAATCTTCGTCGAGCATCGGATGCTGCACTGCCAGACCGGCCACGTGCCAGAGGATCTGTACACCGTGCCCTTGGGTCGGTCGCGCGTGCTGGCGCCGGGCACGGATGTGACGCTCGTGGGCATTTCCCACGCGGCCGTGGAATGTATGCGTGCTCGCGAGTGTCTGCAATCGGTCGATATCTCGGCGGAGGTGATCGATCCGGTGAGCCTCAGTCCGTTGGATGCCG
>JBGTDH010000281.1:0-3299 GCA_041748435.1 Pirellulales bacterium | reverse complement strand
CTGCAAGCCGCGGAGCCGATGCTGGCCAGTCCGTTCTTCCGACCCGAGTTCACACAGGCCGTGGCGGCTGTGCGGACCGACGTGGAAGTGGCCATTCTGGAGGACGCTGGAGCGATGGTCGGCTTCTTCCCCTTCCAGCGGCAGGCCGGAGCGTTGGGCGGGCCGGTCGGCGGTCGGCTGTCCGATTACCAAGCGGTGATTGCCCCCGCCAGCCTCGCCTTTCAACCCGAGGAGATCTTGGATGCGTGCGAGTTGCGCGCCTGGAGCTTTGATCATCTGCTGGCGGCGCAAACTCCGTTTCAGCCCTTTCACCGGCGGCGGGCAGAGTCGCCCGTAATGGACCTTTCGCTGGGGTTCATGAAGTATTTCGCAGAACGCAAACAGGCGCATAAGGAACGCATTGGCCGCGTGGAACGCCGCACCCGGAAACTGGAACGCGAGATCGGGCCGGTGTCGGTGCGCGATCAGGCACAGGAGCCGCAACTGCTGGACACGCTCATCGATTGGAAGGTCCGGCAGTTCCAGCGAACCGGCGTGGCCAATGTCTTCGCCCTCGACTGGCCACGAGCACTTGTCGAGCGCGTGCTTACGCATCGGTCCGCCGAATTCTCCGGAGTTCTGAACGCCCTCTATGCCGGCGATCGACTCCTGGCAATCCAGATGGGCATGGCCTCGGGCACGGTCTTTCACGCCTGGTTCTCTGCCTACGATCCGGAATTGGGCGACACGGGAAACTACTCCCCCGGCCTGGTTCTGCTGGCCGAGTTTGCTCGCGCAGCGGCGGATCGCGGCATCCGCCTCATCGATCTGGGCAAAGGGCCCGAGCCGTACAAGCTGGACTTCACCACCGGCGGCATTCCGCTGGCCCAGGGCTTTGTCGATCGCCGGCCGCTGCACCGCGCCATGAAAAACACCTATTGGCGCACGCGCAACTGGGTGCGCTCGTCGCCCCTGCGCAGCCCCGTGAAGGCCGTGGCCGATTGGATGGCGCCTTTTTATTCCAAGCGGTTATTCCGTTAGCCCCAATTTCTGAACACCCATCGACGAAGCGTTCCCGTGAACATCCTGTTGTGCCACAACTACTATCAGCAGCCCGGCGGCGAAGATCAGGTCTTCGCCGATGAGGCCGCGCTGTTGGCACGGCATGGGCATCACGTGCAGCAGTTCACGCTGCACAATGATGCGATCGCGGGACTGGGTGCATGGACCACAGCGAAGCGCACGCTGTGGAGTCGTCCCACGTATCGCCAACTGCGGGAGCGCATTCGCGCCGATCGCCCCGAGGTCGTGCATTTTACGAACACGTTCCCGTTGATTTCGCCGGCGGCCTACTATGCGGCCCAAGCGGAGAACGTGCCGGTGGTGCAATCGCTGCATAATTATCGACTGCTGTGCCCCAACGCCCAGTTGTTGCGCGAGGGGCGGCCGTGCGAAGACTGTCTTGGTCGTGGGTTCGCGTGGCCTGGCATCCGGCATGGCTGTTATCGCGGCAGCCGCACGGCCTCCGCCGTGGTAGCCGGCATGTTAGGCCTGCACCGCGCGCTGGGAACCTGGACGCGGCAGATTGATGCTTACATCGCGCTGGCCGAGTTTGCGCGCGACAAATTCATCGAGCAAGCCTTCCCCGCCGATCGCCTGCATGTGAAGCCCAACTTTGTGCATCCCGTTCCCGAGGCCGGAACGGGCCAGGGCGGTTACGCTGTGTTCGTGGGACGGCTCTCTGCAGAAAAAGGCATCGAGGTGCTGTTGCAGGCTTGGGCGCGGCTCCGCATGCCGTTGCACTTGAAGATCGTGGGAGATGGCCCTTTGTCCGAACGCGTGCGTCAGGCCGCGGCCGCCGATCATCGCATCGAGTGGCTGGGACGCCAGCCGACCGCCGACGTGCTGCGCGTGATGTCCGACGCGGCCTGTCTGATCCTGCCCTCTCTGTGGTACGAGGTCTGTCCCAAAACGCTGCTGGAGTCGCTGGCGGTGGGTACGCCCGTGCTGGCCTCGCGGCTGGGCGCCATGGCCGAGTTCATTGCCGACGGCCGGACCGGCTGCCATTTCACTCCCGGCGATTCGCAGGATCTGGCCCGTCAACTCGAACGGCTCGTTTCCAATCGTCCTGCGCTGGAGGCCATGCGCCGCGCCGCGCGCGCCGAGTTTCTCGAGAAATACACCGCCCGGCGCAATTACGAGCTGCTGTATCGAATCTACGCATCGGTGCTGCGCACGCCTGTCGCCGATCAGCAAGCATCACAAGTCGCGGAGCCTGTCCTCGTCCCATGATTGCCACCCCTTCACTCCCCGCCGTCCTGTGGCCACCGCGCCACGATCTGTTTGGCGTGCAAATGAGCGCCACCACGTACGAGCAAGCCGTCGAGGCGATTCTGCACGCCGCCCAATCTGGCCAGCCCGCCGCCGTGTCGCTGCATGCCGCTCACGCAGTGGTAACCGCCAGCGACGATCCCGCGTTGCGGGCCAAGGTGAATCGTTTTCAGATGATCGCCCCCGACGGCCAGCCTGTGCGCTGGGCGCTGAACTGGCTGCATCGCGCAGGCCTCCCCGACCGCGTTTATGGTCCCGAGCTCACGCTGCGCTTGTGCCACGCCGCCGCCGAGCGGGGCGTCTCGATCTATCTCTACGGCAGCTCGCCGGAAGTGATCGAGCGCCTGTCGCGCAATCTCGTCGAGCGGTTTCCCGGCCTGATGATCGCCGGGGCCGAAGCGCCTCCCTTCCGCGCGCTCACAGAAGAGGAAGACGACGCGATGGTCCAGCGCATCAACGCCAGCGGCGCGGGCCTGGTATTCATCGGCCTGGGCTGTCCGAAGCAAGATCACTTTGCGGCCGATCACATGGACCGCATCCGAGGCGTGCAAGTCTGCGTGGGCGCCGCGTTCGATTTCCACGCCGGCAACAAACGCACCGCTCCCGCCTGGATGCAGCGCCGCGGCCTGGAGTGGCTGTATCGCCTGTGCCAGGAACCGCGCCGCTTGTGGAAGCGCTACCTCGTCACCAACACCTTGTTTGTCTGCAAACTAGGCCGGCAATGGGTCGGCCTCGCCTCCAAGTAACATCATCACAACCAGGAGATAGGCATCATGAACGACGATCTCATTCTTGTCGCCGGCGCCGGCGGCTTCATCGGCGGACATCTTGTGGCCACGCTGCGCCGGCGCGGCTACGAACGCATTCGCGCGGTCGATATCAAGCCCGTCGAAGAGTGGTATCAGTCCTTCGACGAAGTGGATAACATCGTGGCCGATCTGCAGCGCCTCGACGCATGCCACGATGTCTGCGGCGGCGTGGCGGAAGTC
>JBGTDH010000280.1:0-3278 GCA_041748435.1 Pirellulales bacterium | reverse complement strand
ATTCGATCGCCTCCGGGCGGCACGGCGCCCCAGAACCATAGTGCCGCGCCGCACGAGTTTCGTACATCAAAAACAATAAACATTTCGCCGAGGGAAAGACCGAGCATACGGCTGCTCCAGGGCGAGCTCGGCTTGCACCTTGCTCCAGCGTGCCGATTCTTCGGGCTTGTCCCCGAGGGAATAGAGCGCGACGAGGCATGCGGCGACCTCGGCCCACGCTGGCGATGCTGCGGCGCTTTCCCCGCGCCGGGCGTCAGGGAGGGACGCGGAATCTGCTTGACTGGCCCCGAGCGCGCCGCTCGAATAGACTTCGCTGACCGTACCAGATTGCAGTGCGTCTAATGAACGCCCCAGCATCCGTGCGCCGCACCTCTGAGCTTTCTCCCAACGGTCAAGGACCGCGGCTCTACGATCGGCGGATCGAAGTGTTGCGCATCCACCACTACCGCCGCCGCACGGAAGACCGATCCTGCCACGGCTACGCTCTGTGACGGAGCACGCAGGATAGAAACTAGTTAGTTAGTTAGCTGGCAGCAGATGACGTTTGTCTACGTAGCACTTGGCATCATCGCTTTCCTGATAATCGTCTTCATCTTGTTCGTGCGCTGGCACGTTCGGTGGCTCGCCCAACAATCGCCGGTCGGTGTTTGGGTTGCGTCACTCGACACCGGCACGGTTACGATTCAGTTCGATGGTGGCCCTCGTGAAGGCTCCTACAAGCAACTGACCGAAACCGAGGATGGGACTGATCGTGAGTTCGGCAGTTGGGCTACTCATCTCAACACACTTGAACTACTTATCATGGCAAGTGACCAGAAGGGCCATCCGCGATTCTTTCAGAGCACGAAGTACGCGATAAGATATGTGGGGCCAACGAGTCTCTTGATTTCTGGTCCCGATCGGCCAGACATCCGGTATCAGCGCGCCGCCGAAGGCACAACGGTTGACATCGAGCCCGAGGAAACCACCTAACGGTTATTCGATGACCACGATCCACCCCATTTTCACGCGATTTACGTTGGTGCGGAGGCAGGAATAGGCATCGATCCGCTCACCGTGTTGCGAGGGCATTTCCCAACGACGTGCGCTGGGGATGGTTCTGGAGTGGGCAGCATTGCATCAACGGGAATTGCTCGATAATTGGGCTCTTCTGCACAACGATCAGCCAGCGCAAAGAATTGATCCCCTGAATTAGGAGTCAAAACATGTTTCCACGAATCACTCGGGTTCGCCACGTGAAGGACTACAAACTGGAACTCGGCTTTTCCGATGGATTGGTCGCGCATCTTGATTTTCGCCCACGAGTTGTGGGACGGGGCGGGGTCTTTCTCCCGTTGGAAAACGTAGACTTTTTCTCGCAAGTCGCCGTTGATTCAGAGGCTGGCACGGTGACCTGGCCTAACGGAGTCGATTTCTGCCCAGATGTGCTCTACGCGGACGCGACAGGGAAAGCCATCGCTGAATTGGGCGCTGACCTGGAAGTCGCCTGACCCTCGCACGCGATCGCCGAACCTTAGTCGGGAATGGCGCTGCTCGGACTACTTGCCGCTGGCGGCCTTGCCGATGCAGTACACCACTTTGTCCGAGCGCAGAAAGAGGTGGCCATCGTAAATGGCGGGCGAGCCGCGGAAGATCTCGTCGCTGGAGGGATCGACATTGTTGCGAGCCACGACCTTCATTTCGGCGCCTGGCTCGACCACGGCCACCAGGCCATCTTCGAACTGGAAATACGCCAGACCGTTGACGGCGACGGGCGAAGCCGAGATGTTGCCTCCCAATCGGTTGGTCCAGACCACCTGGCCGCTCTGGCTGTCGTAGCAGGTGAGGATGCCGGACATGCTGATCACCAGCAGGTGGTTGCCGATCAAGATCGGTGAAGGCAGGTCCCGCCCGCTGAGACGTGGCGTGTGCCAAGCCATGCGACTGGCGGTGACATCCCCCTTGCCGCCGGGCTGCACCGCGTACATATCGCCCTTCAGTCCGTTCACCAGATACACGAGATCTTTGCCGGGCGTAACGGTCGGCTCGCCGCGGCCATTGAAACTCTTGCAGAACCACAGTTGCTCGCCGGTGGCGGGATCGTAGGCCGTCACCCCTTCGTGTCCGTTGAGCAGCAATTCATCGCGACCTGCCGTGCGCACCACCACCGGCGTGCTCCAACCGCGATGGTCCGGCCGCGAGACTTTCCACACCAGGGCGCCCGTGTTCTTGTTGAAGGCCAACAAACAGGCATCGACATCGTTATCGCAGTTCTGAATGACCAGGTCCCCCACCAGCACCGGGCAGGCGGCCGTTCCCCAGGGGTTCATTTCGAACGCCCCGACCTCTTGCGACCAAAGTTGTTTCCCTTCGATGCTATAGCAGTGCAAGCCGCCGCGGCCAAAGAAGGCCACGACCCGTTGGCCATCGGTCACGCACGTGGCCGAGGCATGAGAGTTCATTTTGTGCAGTTTTTCCGGCTCTCCGTTCGAGGGAATTGTTTGATTCCACAGCGTTTTACCACTGGCGCGATCCAGGCAGAGCACCGCGCGCTTGCGGCCTTCGTCTTCGGCCGTGGTCAGAAACAGGCGGTTCTCCCAAATCACGGGAGATGATTGTCCGCGCCCCGGCAACGTCGCCTTCCACACCACTTGCCGGGCATCCCATGTGGATGGCGCCGCGGCGTCTGCCGAGTGTCCGTCTCCGCGCGGGCCGCGCCAGCGCGGCCAGTTCTCGGCAGCCAGCGCGGCGTGAACATAACCGCACACCAACAACGCCAGGCAGCAACTTCGGAACACAGCAGAGACTCCGGCGGGACAATAGGGAAGGCGAGGATGCAAGGAGCAGGCGCCCCTTAAAGAATCAAGCTAGGCCGGATGCGGCGCGATGTCAACCGAAACAAGCAGGCCGTAACGCTCCGAACTGAGGACAGGATACAACAAGATACGACAGGATAAGGTTGTCAGAAGCCGTTGTTACGAACTGCGGCTACGGAGATGTTCGGCGATGAGGGCATCGAGCAGGAGTTGGCAGACGTGGTAGGCCACCATGGGCAGCATGGCCAGGCCGTTGTTGAAGGCGGGCGACAGGGCCAGGTGCAGGCCAATCATCAGGGTCTTCTGGCTGCCGCTGAAGGCCACGGCAATGCGGTCTTCCCAGGAGATGCCCAGCAGCTTTCCGAGTGAGAACCCGGACCAGAGCATCGCCAGATGCACGCCGCACACGGCGGCGAGCATGGAGAGCGTATCCAAGGGTGCAAGCGGAGCGCTGCGGCTGGCGAGCTTCAGGCCGGCTTGCAC
>JBGTDH010000279.1:0-3447 GCA_041748435.1 Pirellulales bacterium | reverse complement strand
AACGCGGCCACACTGCCGCCGACCAACCACAACGCGGCCGGATTGGTGGCCAACTTCTCCGATTTGCGAGATCCCCGCCTGATGCGCGGAGCATCGGCCTGAATCTGCACTCCTGAAAACGGCGCCGGCTCTGCTGGGGGAGGCGAAACAACGGGAAGCGTCGGAGGAACTGCGACTTTGGGGAGCGCTACCCCCGGAGGCATGGGCGGTTCCGTCGGGCGCGTCACGCGGAGCGTGGAACTGCCGCCCGATCCCGCCGCTGCAGTGTTGGCCACGGTCACGGGACTCTGGCAGCCCGGACAGCGGACACGTTTGCCCGCATAGTGCGACGGCGCCTCGAACGCACCGTGACAGTGCTCACAGGTGAATCGGATCTGCATCAAACACCCCGCGCGATTTTGCCCACGATCGTCTTGCGATCTCTATTGTGGCAGGCGGTCGGGTCGATGTTAAGAACCTGTCCAAGAACTACTCCGTGAGTTTTGGTCGTGGGCGGATGGTGTAGTTCCATTGCGGGCAGACTTCGTGGCGGGTCAGTCGAATGGCCTTGAATTCGGCTGCCGAGACCTTCAAGCCAGTTGGATAGGTTCGATCGAAGTGGGTCGCGGTGACTTTCAGGCCAGTCGTGGTCGTGGTGCGGCGAATGCTGGAGGTGGTCACGCAGACGTGCCCCTCGTTGCGTTCCGGATCGTAAACGCCCTAGGGGGCTGCCCGGCCTTGCGCGTCACTGGGAAAGTCGTGGTCGTTGACCTTCTCCGCTTCGCGACGCCACGTCGTTTGGCCCGCGTTTTTGAACTGGCCGATGAGTTCCTTCTTCTTCGTGTCCACGCTGATTCGCGGGTCCCCACTCTGGCGAAAATCCTGGCGTTGCTCGTCGATGTGCCGGAACTGCCGATCACGCTCGGCATGCGGCTTGCCCGTGGTGCAGCACTTTGCGGTGGCTGCGCTGTCCGAACTTTTGCTCGCGCAGCAACAGGCGATCGTCGTCGGACAGGCGCGGCCATCCAGCTTTTTCGACAACGGACGCAGCCGCGACCGTACCCACTTCTCCTGCGAACACGGATTGCCAGCCGTTTCGGGATCGACGCAGCGCAACAGGTCGGCCATCAGGGTTGGGTCTTTTTTTCGACGCGCGGGCGCCCGCCTCCGGGCAGTCGGACCTGGTCGGTCGGCCGATCTCGCAATTGGTCGTCGAGCTCGTCGCGGCCCCGCCGGATCGTTTCCGGATGCAGGCCGGTAATCACCGCGATCCGTTGGAATCCACCATGCCCCAGACGCAGGGCCTCTCGCGCAGCGACCCAACGACGCTGCTGCTCGTCCAATCGGCTCAGCAACAAATTGAGTTGCCGATGATCGTCCCGTTCCGAATGCTCACCAGCCAGACAGTCCGGACAACCACAATCGTGTACCGCAAGTTGTGTCGCCATCGTCCCACCCCTTCCTTGGAGTGCCCGACAGCTTACACTAGAACTTGGACGAGTCCTTAGGACGACACGAGAGAGGCCATTCGAGGCGGGAGGCGGGCAGGCGATCTTGGCAGGAACTCTTACACTTCGCCCGAAGTTCCGGCAGGATCGGCTTCGCTTGTCTTTCCTTCGGCAGCCAAGTCGTTGCGGCGGATCGCATCGTAGACCTCGCGGCGATGCACCGGCACTTCCTTGGGCGCTTCCACCCCCAACCGCACCTTGTCTCCCCGAATCTCGACCACCACGATTGTAATGTCATTGTTAATGACAATACTCTCGTTCTTCTTCCGCGACAGCACGAGCATGGTACATCCCTTCGCTTCTGGCAGGAGTATTCCTACGGGGTCCTCGTCCGTGACGTTCCGCCGACACGCCTCGACGGAATCTGGTGTCACTCCTGTCTGCCGGAGAATTTGCCGCGCACCCCTTGACAAGGCACTGGACAGACTCTCCCCATTCACTCTACGTGCTACTTCGCCAGAGTCAAGCAAACCCGTCCGATTCTAACGCCCTTTTGGCCAGAAACACTTTGACATTGGTATAGGATTCGTACTAACGGGAAACTCGCCTACCGTGTTGCCGCTTCTCCCGGCAGAACGGACTGATGCCGCTGTATTGATGCAAGTTATTTTTAGACAACACTTTGCGTCACGTTCGTCCGAGAGGCCCAGGCCGGATCAGGTCTTATCCCTGCACTTGGCGGGTATAGATTTAGGGCCGTTCGAAGGAAGACTAAAGAACGCAGCCGAAATCAGTTGCCGCCGATTGTGGAATCTTCGCCAAATGGGAAACGCTGCCACCGATTGCTTTGCTGGCGTTGCACTTGTGGCAGAGTTTGCCAACGGGCGGAAAGCGCGTCTGCTGTGTTCCCGCATCTAAACAGTTGACACCCGGATCGCTCCCGTCGGAGGTCGAAATCATCCTCTCTCGATTCCCCGCTCCCGCTCGTCACGTTCGTTGCACATGGACAGTCCGCGTAGCTCTCGCGATTCATTGACGCTTGCGGTCGAAAGTCCCCCGCCTATAATTCGAGTCTAGTTTGGCTCGCCTTCTAAAAACTCCCTGCTCGCGCCGCCGCGCGGCAGATACGCATCTATCGATCGAGCGCGCTCATGCGAGAGTGGATCGGCAACATTGTGTCCGCCGTCTTCACCGTGGCCAACGGCCTGTGGGTCACGCTCCGCTATTGGTGGATCACCTACGATCCGCAGCGCAAGACTTTCACGGAGCATTTCGAATATCCCGAGTTGCCGGTGCCGGTCTCGAATCGTTACCGCGGCTTTCATCGCTACGATCTCACCACGTGCATTTCGTGCGATCAGTGCGCCAAGGCCTGCCCGGTCGATTGCATCTACATCGGCAAGGAGCGCGTCACCGGCGGCAAGGGCTTCAAGATCACCGGCTTCACCATCGATTACTCCAAGTGCATGTTCTGCGCGTTGTGCGTGGAGCCTTGTCCCGTCGATTGCATCTTCATGGGCGCAACGCACGATCTTAGCTGCTACAGCCGCGATGGATGCATCGTCGATTTCTCACGCCTCCCGGTCGATGTGGCCTGGGGCCGCGCCACGCTCAATCCCACCGCGGTGGCCAGTTCCAAAGTTATCACCGAGCCTGTGCATGGCGGGCCGAACCAATAGGGCAATCTGTATGGCTGGCGAATCGTTCGAGCCGCGTCGCTTTTTTACCGTCGAGCAGGCCAACGCCGCTCTGCCCCTGGTGCGGGCCATCGCCACCGATCTGGCGCAACTCTCCCGCGAAGTCATCGAACGCCGCGAACGCTTGGCGCACCTCCGCGGCGGCCGCGAGCTCAAAAGCTACGGCCCCTATAGCGAAGAGCTGGCGCAAGTGGAACGGGAGCTGGAGCGCGATAGCGAGCGCCTGCAAGAATACGTTGAGGAGTTGCGCGAGCTGGGAGTCGAACCCAAGAACGGGCCCGATGGCCTGGTAGATTTCCCCTGCGAAATGGACGGCCGCGTCG